>NZ_JBBBEM010000045.1:0-34151 GCF_037154035.1 Kineococcus sp. G2
CAGGCGGTGCTCGTCGCGGCCGGGCGCTGGCGCTCCCTGACCTGCACCGGGCCCTGCTGCCCGTCCGCCGGCCGGCCGCTGCGCACGCCCGCCGCCGAGCGGGTCGCGGCCGAGGCCGTCGGCCGTGGCCTGTCGGCCGCCGCCGACCGCGACGCGGTGCTGCCCGAGCGCACCCCGCTGCCCCCGCAGCGGCGAGACGCCGCCCGCGCGGCCCGCGAGGCCGCGCCACCGGCGCGCACGCCCGCCCGCCGCGCGCGGGCCCTGGCCGAGTTCGAGCGGGAGGCCGTGCGCTACCTGCCCCCGGGAGCACCGCAGCTGCCCGACCCCCGCGCCGCGGGCCGGTTGCTGGCCGCCCTGGAGGACGTGCCCGTGCGCGACGCCGCCCTGCTCACCGGTGCCCCCGAGAGCCTGCGCGCCCCGGCCGTCGCCGCCCTGGTGCGCAGCCGGCCCGGCGCCGCCGACCCCGCGGCGGGCGACCTCGTCCACCGCGCCCTGCGCGCCGAGCCCGACCGCGCCCGGACGGTGGCCGCGGCCGCGCTCGCGGTCGACCTGGCCCGGCACGCCCCCGGCCGGGGCGGTGCCGGGGCCTGGGCGCTGGCCGCGTGGGCGTACTGGTCGCTCGGCGACGGGGTGCGCGCGGCCGCCTGCGCCGACGCGGCCCTGGAGGCGGACCCCGGCCACCGGCTCGCCGGTCTGGTCGCCGCAGCCCTGCGCGCCGGCCTGCCCGCCCGTGAGCCCGCCCGTGAGCCCGGCGCCGGCTGAGACCCGCCCCGCCCGGACCGCGGCCGGTCCCCGCCGCGTCCGGGCGGGGCGTCTAGTACGGTCGCGGCGGCTGCGCCCGGCCGCGCCGGGACGGGGCCGTCGGGCAGGTGCGGGCCGGTCGAGGACCCGGTCGCACGTCGCAGCGTGGTCCAGGAGGGTGTGCGCATGGGGATCGTCGTGGGGTACGTGGCCAACCCGGAGGGGCGCGCCGCCCTGGAGCAGGCCGGAGCCGCGGCTCTGCGCCTCGGGCTGCCGCTGGTGGTCGTGCACAGCCGGCGCCCGGGCAAGGAGGCCGACCCCCAGGAGACCGAGCAGCTGATCGCCGTGCACGACGCCGTGCGCGCCCGGCTGGACGAGGCGGGCGTGGGGCACGAGCTGCGCGAGGTGCCCGACAGCGAGGACCCCGCCGACGACCTCATCGGGGCGGCGGAGGACTCCGGCGCCGGGCTCATCGTCATCGGCCTGCGCCGGCGCACCCCCGTCGGCAAGCTCATCCTCGGCGCCAGCGCCCAGCGCATCCTCCTGGACGCGCCCTGCCCGGTGCTGGCGGTCAAGCCGGAGGACTGAGCCCGCAGGACCGGCCGGGACGAGCCGGCGGGTCCTGCGCCGGGGTCCGTCGCGAGACCTGCCGCGAGGGCGCCGCCGCGGGTCCGGGGACTGTCCGGCAGGCGTCCGGCAGGAGGCCGCGAGGGGCCCTCCGGGGTGGCGCGGTGCGCCAGGACGGCTCGCGGCGTGCCACAATCGGCGTTTGTCGTCCTCAGTGGGCATGCAACGGTGCCCGCCGGTGTTGACCTTGTCGGCTGCTGCCCGCGCAGTCCCGTTCCGCCCACGACGAAAGGCAGTCCGTGTCGTCGGTTTCGACATCCCGGCCGCTCCCGCCCGAGTTCGCGTCCGCTCCCTTCCAGGAGCTCCTGCAGCACGGAACCACCCACGGGTTCGTCGACGCCCACGCCGTGCGCACCGCGTGCGAGGACGCCCAGCTGCCCGTCCAGCGCATGAAGGCCGTGCTGCGCGCCCTCGACGACGCCGGCATCACCGTGCGCGTCCCCGAGGCCGCCCCCAAGCGCGCCGTGGCAGCCTCGTCCACCCGCCGCTCCACCTCCACGGCCACCGCCACCAAGTCGGCGGCCAAGTCCGCGTCCGGCTCGACCCGGCCCGCGGCCAAGCGCGCCGCGGCCCCGGTGGACGGCGAGGCGGCCGGTGCCGGAACGGCGGCCAAGACGACCGCGAAGTCCACCAGGACGGCGGCCAAGACCACCACCAGGACGGCGGCCAAGTCCGCGGCCAAGACGGCCGCGAAGCCCGCCCCCGGCGAGGAGCCCAGCGGCGACGAGCTCGTGGAGGTCAAGGACGAGGACCTGGTCGTCGAGGAGGGGGTCGTCGCCGACACCGCCGAACCGGCCGAGGACACCGCCGAGGAGAGCGGGGACGCCAAGAAGACCGCCGGCGGCTTCGTCCTGACCGACGACGACGACGACGCCCCCGCCCAGCAGGTCGCCACCGCCGGCGCCACCGCCGACCCGGTCAAGGACTACCTCAAGCAGATCGGCAAGGTCGCCCTCCTCAACGCCGAGCAGGAGGTCGAGCTCGCCAAGCGCATCGAGGCCGGCCTGTTCGCCGAGGAGAAGCTGCACTCCGGCGAGAGCATGGACCCGATCCTCAAGCGCGAGCTGTGGTGGATCGCCGAGGACGGCCGCCGCGCCAAGAACCACCTGCTCGAGGCGAACCTGCGCCTGGTGGTCTCCCTGGCCAAGCGCTACACCGGCCGCGGCATGCTCTTCCTGGACCTGATCCAGGAGGGCAACCTCGGCCTGATCCGCGCGGTGGAGAAGTTCGACTACACCAAGGGCTACAAGTTCTCCACCTACGCCACCTGGTGGATCCGCCAGGCGATCACCCGCGCCATGGCCGACCAGGCCCGCACCATCCGCATCCCGGTGCACATGGTCGAGGTCATCAACAAGCTCGCCCGCGTGCAGCGGCAGATGCTGCAGGACCTGGGCCGCGAGCCCACCCCGGAGGAGCTCGCCAAGGAGCTCGACATGACCCCCGAGAAGGTCGTCGAGGTCCAGAAGTACGGCCGTGAGCCGATCTCGCTGCACACCCCGCTCGGCGAGGACGGCGACAGCGAGTTCGGCGACCTCATCGAGGACTCCGAGGCTGTCGTGCCGGCCGACGCGGTCAGCTTCACGCTGCTGCAGGAGCAGCTGCACTCGGTGCTGGACACCCTCTCCGAGCGCGAGGCGGGCGTGGTGTCCATGCGCTTCGGCCTGACCGACGGGCAGCCGAAGACCCTGGACGAGATCGGCAAGGTCTACGGCGTCACGCGCGAGCGGATCCGGCAGATCGAGTCCAAGACGATGTCCAAGCTGCGCCACCCCTCGCGCTCGCAGGTGCTGCGCGACTACCTGGACTGACCTCCCGGCTGACCCGCCCGGTGCCACCCCGGCTCCCGGACCGCCCCCGCGCGGACCGGGGGCCGGGGTGCGTGCGGGGTGCTCCCCGCCGCGCCCCGGTGTCCGTTAGCGTCCCGGTGTGCCGGGAGCGACGCGGTCGGAGCGGGAGGAGTGGCGGCGCGGGCGGGCCGAGGCGGCCGCCGCGCACGCCGCTGCGGCCGAGCGCGCCCGCCTGGCGGAGACCGCCGAGGCGCACCGGCTGCTGGTGGGTTTCGTGGCCGAGGTGCGGCGCCGGGGGATCGCCCCCGTCCCGCTGCGGGCGCGGGTGGCGCGGGGCCGGGCCCGCACGGGCCTGCGCGGGTGGTACCTGCGCCGCGACGAGTCGCTGGCCGTCACCGACGACGGCGCCTTCCACGTGCTGACGGTCGGCGGGGGCTGGCGCGAACGGCTGCTGGGGGTGCGTCCCGCGCCGGCCGACCCGCCGCTGCAGGTGGGGCGCGGTGCGCGCGACGGGGAGTCCGTGGAGCTGGCGGAGCTGCTGCGCCGGCGGCTCGCGGAGCTCGGCGGTGGGCCCGGGGTCGCACCGCCGCGCTGAGCGCCGGTCCCCGCGGCGACGGGCGGGGTGGGTGCGGGGGTGGGATCAGCCGCGCAGCACGAGAGCGCCGGCGACCCACGTCGCCGCGGCGAGCGTGCCCGCCAGGCCCTCGATGGCCACGCTGAGCCCGACGCCCTTCAGCGCCTGCACGGTCGAGGACCACGCGGTGCGCGCCCCGAGGTGAGCGCGCGAAGCCCGGGTGAGCTCGGAGAGGAAGACGCCGAGCACGAAGCCCAGCGGCAGGCCCAGGACGGGCACGACGAAGAACCCGACGACGCCGAGCGCACCGCCGAGCAGCAGGGTGGAGCGGGGGATGCCGGCCCGGCTCAGGCGCCGGCCGGGCACGAGGTACATGGCGACCTGACCGGCCACGAGCAGGAGGGCGACGCCGGCGAAGAACGCCCAGGCGGCCCCGCCCTCCACGACGGCCCACACCAGTGCGGCCAGGCCGATGAGCACGGTGCCCGGCAGCACGGGGACGACGACGCCGACGAGGCCCACCGCCATCGCGAGGGCCACGACGACGAGCCCGGCGTCACCCACGGGGGTGACGCCGGGCTCGTCGGTCCTGCGCGGTCCTGATCAGCGCCGCCTCAGCGCTCGTCGACCGGGGCGATCGACGGGGTGGAGGCCAGCTTGCGGGACTCGTCCTGGATGTCCCGCGCGACCTCGCGGAGGGCGTCGCGGTGCTCGCGCCCGTGGTGGGCGCAGAAGAGCAGCTCGCCCCCGGAGGCCAGCACGGCGCGCACGTACGCCTGAGCACCGCAACGGTCGCAGCGGTCGGCGGCCGTCATCGGGTCGCTGGCAAGGGCTGTTGTGGTGGTCACTCCACGACTCCTTCCGGTCCTGCGGGCGGCGGCAGCGGGTGCTCCCGCGCCCACTCTGTCCCAACCCCCGGGTGCGCGCCCGCGTTCCCACGCCGGTGGAGCAACGCGTTCGCTCTGGGCGGAGGGGGTGCGACGGCGGCGCGCGGTGACCGGGGCGGTGTCGGCGACGCCGTCTACCCTGCCGGGGTGACCCCACCCAGCTCGACGCCCCGCCCCCGCACGCCCGAGGGCGGCGGGTCCGAGGGCTACACCGCCGCGCACCTGCTGGTCCTGGAGGGCCTCGAGGCGGTCCGCAAGCGCCCCGGCATGTACATCGGCTCCACCGACTCCCGCGGGCTCATGCACTGCCTGTGGGAGATCATCGACAACTCCGTCGACGAGGCCCTGGGCGGGCACTGCACCCGCATCGACGTGGTCCTGCGCGCCGACGGCTCCGTGGAGGTGCGCGACGACGGCCGCGGCATCCCGGTGGACGCCGAGGCGCGCACGGGCCTGTCCGGCGTGGAGGTGGTCTTCACGCACCTGCACGCCGGCGGCAAGTTCGGCGGCGGCTCGTACTCCGCCTCCGGCGGCCTGCACGGCGTGGGCGCCAGCGTCGTCAACGCCCTGTCGGCGCGGCTGGACGTCGAGGTGGACCGCGGCGGCAAGACGTACGCGACGAGCTTCCGGCGCGGCACCCCCGGCCGCTACGACGGGAACGGCCCCGACGCCCCCTTCACGCCCGCGACGGGCCTGGAGGTCGTCGGCAAGGTCAAGCGCGGTGTGACCGGCACGCGGGTGCGCTACTGGTCGGACTCGCAGATCTTCCTGAAGACGGCGGCGTTCTCCTACGACGACCTGACCGCCCGCGCCCGGCAGACCTCGTTCCTGGTGCCGGGCCTGCGCATCGTCGTGCGCGACGAGCGCGGCGAGCAGCCCACCGAGGAGGTCTTCCAGCACGACGGCGGCATCGGCGAGTACGCCGACTACCTGACCCCGGACGCGGCGGTGACGCCGGTGTGGCGGCTGCAGGGCGAGGACACCTTCACCGAGACCGTGCCGGTGCTGGACGACAACGGGCACATGACGCCGCAGGAGGTGCGCCGCCAGTGCGTCGTCGACGTCGCGCTGCGCTGGGGCACCGGGTACGACGCCACGGTCCGCTCCTTCGTCAACATCATCGCCACCCCCAAGGGCGGCACCCACCTGTCCGGGTTCGAGCAGGGGCTCTTCGCCGCGGTGAAGGCGCAGGTGGACGCGCAGGCGCGCCGGCTGAAGGTCGGCAAGGACGAGAAGCTGGAGAAGGACGACGTGCTCGCGGGCCTGACGGCCGTGGTCACCGTCCGCCTGGCCGAGCCGCAGTTCGAGGGGCAGACCAAGGAGGTCCTGGGCACCGCGGCCGTGCGGGCCATCGTCAAGCGGGTGGTCGAGCGCGAGCTCACCGCGCAGCTGACCTCCGCGCGCCGCGAGGACAAGCAGGTGGCCGCCACGGTGCTGGACAAGGTCGTCGCGGAGATGAAGAGCCGCATCTCCGCGCGCCTGCACAAGGAGACGCAGCGGCGCAAGAACGCGCTGGAGTCCTCCTCCCTGCCGGCGAAGCTGAAGGACTGCCGCTCCGACGACGTCACCCGCACCGAGCTCTTCCTCGTCGAGGGGGACTCGGCGCTGGGCACGGCGATGGGGGCGCGCAACTCCGAGTACCAGGCGCTGCTGCCGCTGCGGGGGAAGATCCTCAACGTCCAGAAGGCGTCCGTGACGGACATGCTGAAGAACGCCGAGTGCGCCTCGATCATCCAGGTGGTCGGTGCCGGCTCCGGCCGCAGCTTCGACCTGTCGGCGGTGCGCTACGGCAAGATCGTGCTGATGACCGACGCCGACGTCGACGGCGCGCACATCCGCACCCTGCTGCTGACGCTCTTCTTCCGCTACATGCGCCCCCTGGTGGAGGCGGGGCGGGTCTTCGCCGCCGTGCCGCCGCTGCACCGCCTGGAGGTCAACGGCACCGGCCGGGCGAAGAAGGAGGTCGTCTACACCTACTCCGACGCCGAGCTGCGCCGCGTGACCGCGGACCTCAACCGGCGCGGGCGCACCTACAAGGAGCCCCAGCGGTACAAGGGCCTGGGGGAGATGGACGAGGACCAGCTCGCCGAGACGACGATGGAGCCGCAGCACCGCACGCTGCGGCGGGTGACCATCGCCGACGGCGCCGCGGCGGAGCGCGTCTTCGAGCTGCTCATGGGCAACGACGTCGCCCCCCGCAAGGACTTCATCATCGCCGGGGCGGAGCGGCTGGACCGCGAGCGCATCGACGCCTGACGCGGGCGCTCGCGGCGCGGTCCCCGTCCTCGACGTCACCACGACGCCCCCGCGGCCCGTCCGGCCGCGGGGGTGTCGTGCGTCGGGGCCGGGCCGTCGTGTGGTTTCCCGTCCGATCGATGCCCGTTCCTGTCCGTTTGCTTGACATCTCGCCCGAAACAACACCATCATCTCCGTCACCGGGTCCGAACGGGCCCGTGGACCCCGCTGCGGGGAACGGCACGGAGACGACGGAGTCGGCGATGTACGCACCGGAACGCCACCAGGCGATCCTCGAGACCGCCCGTGCGGCCGGTCGCGTCGAGGTGACCGCGCTGGCCGAGGCGCTCGACGTCACCCCCGAGACCATCCGCCGCGACCTGACCGCCCTGGAGCGCCACGGCCTGGTGCGCCGCGTGCACGGCGGGGCCATCCCCGTCGAGCGCCTGGGCGCCGAGCCGGCCGTGGGCGAGCGCCAGGGTGTCTTCAGCGCGGAGAAGGAGCGCATCGCCAAGACCGCCCTGGCGGAGCTGCCCGAGGGCGGCACCGTCGTCGTCGACGCCGGCACCACCACGGCCCGCTTCGCGGAGCTGCTGCCCGCCGACCGCGACCTCGTCGTCGTCACCCACGGCCTGCAGGTCGCCCAGGCGCTCGCCACCCGCGCCAACGTCACCCTGCACCTGGTCGGCGGTCAGGTGCGCGGGCGCACCCTGGCCGCCGTCGGCGCCTGGGCCGAGCGGGCCCTGGCGGAGGTCTTCGCCGACGTCTGCTTCCTGGGCACCAACGGCCTCAGCGCCGAGCGGGGCCTGACCACCCCCGACCTCGCCGAGGCCGGGGTCAAGCGCGCCCTCATGCGCGCCGCCCGCCGCACCGTCGTCCTGGCCGACCACTCCAAGCTCGGCCGCGACGACTTCGCCCACGTCGCTGACCTGGAGGGGGTCGACACCGTGATCACCGACACCGGGGCGGACCCCGACGTCGTCGCCGAGGTCGAGGCCGCCGGACCACGGGTGGTGCGGGCGTGAGCGCCGCGCGCCCGGCGGTGCTGACCGTCACGCCCAACCCCAGCATCGACCGCACCCTCGAGCTGGACGTCCTCACCCGCGGCGAGGTGCACCGCGCCCGCGGGGCGGGCGAGGACGCCGGCGGCAAGGGCGTCAACGTCGCCCGGGCGCTGGCCCTGCACGGCGCGCGCACAGCGGCGGTGCTGCCGTGCGGCGGCCTGGACGGCGACCGCCTGGTGGGGCTGCTGGCCCCGCAGGGCGTGGAGGTCGTCCCCGTCGCGATCGCCGGGACCGTGCGCACCAACACCACCGTCGTCGAGGCCGACGGCACCACCACCAAGCTCAACGAGCCCGGCCCGGTGCTCGGCGCCGAGGAGGTCGAGGCGCTCGAGCGCACCGTGCGCGCCCGCCTCACCGTCGGCCCGCGCTGGCTGGCCTCCAGCGGCAGCCTGCCGCCGGGGGCGCCGGTGGACCTGCACGCCCGGCTGGTGCGGCTGGGCCGCGCCGCCGGCACCCGCACGGCCGTGGACACCTCCGGTCCCGCGCTGGCCGCCGCCGTGCAGGCCGGCCCCGACGTGGTCAAGCCCAACCTGGAGGAGCTGGCCGAGCTGGTGGCCCGCGAGCTGGCGACGGTGGGCGACGTGCGCGCCGCCGCCGCCGACCTGCGCGCGCGCGGCTGCGGCGACGTCCTCGTCAGCCTCGGCGAGGCCGGCGCCCTGCTGGCCACCGCCGAGGGCACCTGGTGGGCCGGCGGCCCACCCCTGGTGCCGCGCAGCACCGTGGGCGCGGGCGACTGCACCCTCGCCGGCTACCTGTCCGCCGACGGCCCGGCCCCGCGGCGGCTGGCCACCGCGGTCGCGTGGGGCCGCGCGGCCGTCCTCCTGCCGGGCAGCACCGTCCCCGGCCCCGAGCAGACGCGGGCGGGCGCCGAGGGCGTCCGCGTCGTCGAGAACCCCGACCCCGAGACCCCCGTGAAGGACCTGCAGCCATGAGCGACACCGCGAACACCCAGGACCTCATCACCGGCGACCTGGTCATCGCCGACCTGCGCGCGAGCGACCGCGTCGACGCCACGCGCCAGCTCGCGCAGAAGCTGCAGGCCGCCGGGCGCGTCACCGACCTGGAGCGCTTCCTCGCCGACGTCGCCGCCCGCGAGGAGCAGATGGCCACCGGCATCCCCGGCGGCATCGGCCTGCCGCACGCCCGCTCCGAGGCCGTCACCGTCCCCAGCCTCGCGGTCGGCCGCGTGGTCTCCGGCGAGCGCGTCGACTTCGGCGCCCCGGACGGGCCCGCGAACCTCGTCTTCCTCATCGCCGCCCCCACCACGGGCGAGGCCGACCACATGACCATCCTCGCCGCGCTCGCCCGCAAGCTCGTGCACGTCTCGTTCCGCCAGTCCCTGCTCGAGGCGCCCGACGCCGCGTCGGTCGCCCGCACCGTCATGGAGGAGGTGTACGGACGATGAGGTTCGTCGCCATCACGTCCTGCCCCACGGGCATCGCCCACACGTACATGGCCGCCGAGGCCCTGGAGCAGGCGGGCAGGGCCGCCGGGCACGAGGTGACCGTCGAGACGCAGGGCGCCGCGGGTTCCGCCCCGTTCGACCCGGCGGTCGTCGCCGGCGCCGACGGCGTCATCTTCGCCGCGGACCTGGAGGTCCGCGACAAGGAGCGCTTCGCCGGCAAGCCGTTCGTCGACGTGGGCGTGAAGAAGGCCGTCGCCGACGCCCCCGGTGTGGTGGCCGCGGCCGTCGCCGCCGTCGAGGCGGCAGGCGCACGCACCGCCGCCGGCCCGGCCGTGGAACCGGCCGACGAGGTCCCCGGCACGCCCACCGCGCCCGCTGCGCCGGCCACGAAGGTCACCTCCGGCGCCGGCGTCGGCACCCGCGTGCGGCAGTGGCTCATGACCGGCGTCAGCTACATGATCCCGTTCGTCGCCGCCGGCGGCATCCTCATCGCGCTGGCGTTCATGCTGGGCGGCTACGAGATCGCCCTGGACCGCGACGGGGTGGGCGCGAACGCCTACTTCACCGGCCTGTTCGCCGACGGTTTCGACGTCGCCGACCGCGAGCAGTGGGCCGGCCTGCTGCTCGTCGTGGGCCAGGCCGCGTTCGGTTTCCTCGTGCCCGTCCTCGCCGGTTTCATCGCCTTCGGCATCGCGGACCGCCCCGGCATCGCGCCCGGGTTCGTCGGCGGCGCCCTCGCGGTGACCGTGGGCGCCGGTTTCCTCGGCGGCCTGGCCGCGGGTTTCCTGGGGGGTTTCGTCGCCCTGGGCCTGGCACGGCTGAACGTCCCGAACGCGGTGCGCGGCATCATGCCCGTCGTCGTCATCCCGCTGGTGGCCACGATCGTCACCGGGTTCGTCATGCTCGTGGTGCTCGGCCGGCCGCTGAAGTGGCTGATGGACTCCCTCACCAGCGGGCTGAACTCGCTGTCCGGTTCCGGCATCGTCCTGCTCGGCGTCATCCTCGGCGCCATGATGGCCGTCGACCTCGGCGGCCCGGTGAACAAGGTCGCCTACACCTTCGCCACCACCGGTCTGGCCACCGCGGCCGCCTCCTCCGGCAGCCCCGTGGAGCTGAAGGTCATGGCCGCCGTCATGGCCGCGGGCATGACCCCGCCGCTGGGCATCGCCCTGGCGACGTTCCTGCGCAAGCGCCTGTTCACCGGTGCGGAGCAGCAGAACGGCAAGGCGGCCGTCCTGCTGGGGGCGTTCTTCATCTCCGAGGGCGCCATCCCGTTCGCGGCCGCGGCACCGCTGCGCATCATCCCGGCGTGCATCCTCGGCTCGGGTGTCACCGGCGGCCTCGTCATGGCGTTCGGCAACGCGCTGCGCGCCCCGCACGGCGGCGTCGTCGTGCTCGGCCTGGTGAGCCAGCCGCTGCTGTACCTGCTGGCGATCCTCGTCGGCACCGTCGTCACGGCCCTGGCCGTCGTCGCGCTGAAGAGCGCCCACCGCAGGGGCGAGCAGGCCCCCGCCGCCGCCGGCACCGCCAGCGGCCAGCCCGTCTCCGCCTGATCCCCGCGCACCCGGTGGTCCCGCGCGGGACCACCGGGCGCACCGGTCCCGGAACACCCCGGGGCCCCTGAACACCGAGCCCCTCCCGGAGGACCCCGTGCCCACCCGCACCGCCGTCGTCGGCTCCCGCGTCGGCCTGCACGCCCGTCCCGCGTCCCTGTTCGTCCAGGCCGCCGCCGCCACCGGCCTGCCCGTCACCATCGCCAGGGAGGGCGGAGCACCCGTCGACGCCCGCAGCATCCTCATGGTCATGGGGCTGGGCGCCCAGCACGGCGAGAGCGTCACCCTGACCGCCGAGGGCGACGGCGCCGAGCAGGCCCTGGAGCAGCTGGCCGCCGTGGTCGAGACCGACCACGACGCCGCCTGAGCACCACCCGTCCCACCACGACCCCGACGACCCCGACGACCCCGACGACCCCGACGACCCCGACGACCCCGACGACCCCGACGACCCCGACGACCCCGACGACCCCGACGACCCCGACGACCCCGACGACCCCGACGACCCCGACGACCCCGACGACCCCGACGACCCCGACGACCCCGACGACCCCGACGACCCCGACGACCCCGACGACCCCGACGACCCCGACGACCCCGACGACCCCGACGACCCCGACGACCCCGACGACCCCGACGACCCCGACGACCCCGACGACCCCGACGACCCCGACGACCCCGACGACCCCGACGACCCCGACGACCCCGACGACCCCGACGACCCCGACGACCCCGACGACCCCGACGACCCCGACGACCCCGACGACCCCGACGACCCCGACGACCCCGACGACCCCGACGACCCCGACGACCCCGACGACCCCGACGACCCCGACGACCCCGACGACCCCGACGACCCCGACGACCCCGACGACCCCGACGACCCCGACGACCCCGACGACCCCGACGACCCCGACGACCCCGACGACCCCGACGACCCCGACGACCCCGACGACCCCGACGACCCCGACGACCCCGACGACCCCGACGACCCCGACGACCCCGACGACCCCGACGACCCCGACGACCCCGACGACCCCGACGACCCCGACGACCCCGACGACCCCGACGACCCCGACGACCCCGACGACCCCGACGACCCCGACGACCCCGACGACCCCGACGACCCCGACGACCCCGACGACCCCGACGACCCCGACGACCCCGACGACCCCGACGACCCCGACGACCCCGACGACCCCGACGACCCCGACGACCCCGACGACCCCGACGACCCCGACGACCCCGACGACCCCGACGACCCCGACGACCCCGACGACCCCGACGACCCCGACGACCCCGACGACCCCGACGACCCCGACGACCCCGACGACCCCGACGACCCCGACGACCCCGACGACCCGGAGGAACCCCGCCGTGACGCTCACCGACCCCGCGACGCCCGCCGTGCTGACCGGCGTGGGCGTGGGCACCTCCGCCGCCGTCGGCACCGTCGTGCGCGTCGCCCCCGCGGCGCGCCCACCGGTCGACGAGCCCGCCGCCGCCGACCCGGCGGCGGCGACCGCTGCCGTGCGCGAGGCGTTCGCGGCGGTGGCCACCACGCTGCGCGAGCGCGCCGAGGCGGCCGGCGGCACCACCGCCGACGTGCTGCGGGCCACCGCCCTGATGGCGGAGGACCCCGGCCTGCTCGGTGACGTCGAGCGGCGCATCGGCACCGGCACCGGCCCGGCGAGCGCGGTCGACGCCGCCGTGGAGGGCTTCTGCGAGGTCCTCGCCGCCTCCGGCCCGTACCTGGCCGAGCGGGTCACCGACCTGCGCGACGTGCGCGACCGCGTCGTCGCGCACCTGCTCGGCCTGCCGCAGCCGGGTGTGCCCGACCTGCACGGCCCCTCCGTCGTGGTCGCCGCCGACCTCGCTCCCGCCGACACCGCCACCCTGGACCTGGCGAAGGTCGTCGGGATCGTCACCGAGCTGGGCGGCCCCACCAGCCACACCGCGATCATCGCCGCGCAGCTCGACGTGCCGTGCGTGGTGCGCGTGCCCGGTGCCCTGGCCCTGCCGGCGGGGGAGCGGGTGGTCCTGGACGCCCGCGCCGGCACCGTCACCCCCGCCCCCTCCGCCGAGCTCGTCGAGCAGGTCGAGGCCCGCCGCGCCGCCCGCGCCGCGCTCGCGCAGGCCCCGGGCGGTCCGGGCCGCACCGCCGACGGGCTGGCCGTGCAGCTGCTCGCCAACGTCGGCACCGTCGAGGACGCCGAGCGGGCCGCCGCCGGCTCCGGCGCCGCCGCCGTGGAGGGCGTCGGGCTGTTCCGCACCGAGGTGCTGTTCCTGGACCGCGCCGCCGAGCCCACCGAGGCCGAGCAGGCGGACGCCTACGCCCGGGTGCTCGCCGCCTTCGCCGGCCGCAAGGTCGTCGTGCGGACCCTGGACGCCGGTGCCGACAAGCCGCTGGCGTTCGTGGAGGTCGAGCCGGAGGAGAACCCCGCCCTCGGCGTGCGCGGGCTGCGCACCGCCCGCCGCCACCCGCAGCTGCTCGCCGTGCAGCTGCGCGCCCTGGCCGCCGCCGCGCGGCGCACCGGCACCGACCCGTGGGTGATGGCCCCCATGGTCGCCACCCCGGCCGAGGCCGCCGGTTTCGCCGAGCAGGCGCGCGCCGCCGGCCTGCGCACCGTCGGCGCCATGGTGGAGGTGCCCGCCGCGGCGCTGCGCGCACCGGCGCTGCTGGCCGCCGGGCTGGACTTCGTCAGCATCGGCACCAACGACCTCACCCAGTACGCGATGGCCGCCGACCGGCTCGCCGGGGAGCTCGCCGAGCTGCTGGACCCGTGGCAGCCCGCCGTGCTGCAGCTCGTCGGCACGACCGGCGAGGCGGGCGCCGGCGCGCAGCGCCCCGTCGGCGTCTGCGGGGAGGCGGCCCGCGACCCGCTGCTGGCGCTGGTCCTGGTCGGCCTGGGCGTCACCAGCCTGTCCATGGCGCCCGCCGCCGTGCCCGCCGTCCGCTTCGCCCTGGCGCGCACCACCGCCGCCACCTGCCGCGGGATGGCCCGTGCCGCGCTGGCCGCCGACTCGCCCGAGGCGGCCCGCACGGCCGCCGCGGCCCTGGCCGACGCCGAGGTGCGCGCGCTGTAGCGTGCCCGCGGCCCGGTGCGCGCCGGGCCGCGCGGCGGGGAGGGGACGGCGATGGGCCAGGACACCGGTCGGGTCGTGCGCACGCGGGCCGGCGCGGTCCGCGCGGGCGCGCCGCGCCGCGGGGTGCTCTCCTTCCGCGGCGTCCCCTACGCCGCGCCCCCGGTGGGCGCGCTGCGCTTCCGGGCGCCGGAACCGCCCGCGCCCTGGGCGGGGGTGCGGGACGCGAGCCGCCCCTCGCCCGTCGCCCCGCAGGACCCGCGGTCCGGTTACGGCTGGGACCCCGGCGCCGGGGACGACCACCTGACGCTCGACGTGCACGTGCCGGCCACCGGACGGGCGGCGCAGGGGCTGCCCGTCCTGGTGTGGTTGCACGGCGGCGGCTGGGTCAGCGGTTCGGGGTCCGCACCGGCGTACTTCCCGGCGGCGTGGGTGGCGCGCGGGTTCGTCGTCGTCAGCCCCAACTACCGCCTCGGCTTCGAGGGGTTCGGTTCCGTGGCCGGCGCCCCGGAGAACCGCGGGCTGCTCGACCAGGTCGCCGCGCTGCGCTGGGTGGCCCGCGAGGTCGCGGCGTTCGGCGGCGACCCGGCTCGGGTGACGATCGCGGGGGAGTCCGCCGGTGCCGCCTCGGTCGCCGCCCTGCTGTGCGCGCCCGCCGCGCGCGGGCTGTTCTCCCGGGCGATCGCCGCCTCCGTCACGGGTGAGCTGCTCACCGCGGAGCGGGCCCGCCGCACGAGCGCGCAGGTGGCCGCCGCTGCCCGGGTTCCCGCCACCCTCGCCGGTCTCGCCGGGTTGCCGCCGGTGCGGTTGCTGGCCGCCTCCGACACCGTCGCGCAGGACCGGCTCGCCGGCGCCACCGCCGGCGGCGACCCCCGCGACGCCGTCCCCCTGCTGTACCACCCGGTGATCGACGGCGACCTCGTGCGCGGATCCTTCACCGAGGGCCCGGACGCCGGCGGTGACCCGGCCGTGCCGCTGCTCGTGAACCACCAGGCCGACGAGTGGACCCTGTTCTCCCGCAGCGGCTTCGCGCCCGTCGCCCGAACCCGCGGCGACGTCGAGGCGTTCGCCGCCGCCGTCGGGCTGAACCGCGGCGCGGTGCGGCGCTACCGGGAGCTGCTGCCCGGAGCGCCCCCCGGGGCGGTGGGCGACGCCCTGCTCACCGACGCGGTCTTCGCACAGCCCTCCCGCCGCTTCGCCCGGGCCCACGCCGCGCGCGGCGGGCAGACGTTCCTGTCGCGGTTCACCTGGCGCAGCCCCGCCCTCGGCGGCCGGTTCGGCGCCACCCACGCCCTGGACGTGCCGTTCTGGTTCGGCAACCCCGAGGCGATGGAGCAGTTCCTGCACGCCGTTCCCGTGCTGCCGCTGGCCCGCCGGCTGCCGCTGCTGGGCCCGCGCGTGCCGGGCGTGTGGCCCACCCCGGCAGCGGCGGCGCTGTCGCGGCGCGCGGTCGCCGCCTGGACGGGCTTCGCCGCCGGCGGGAACCCCGGCTGGCCCGCGCTCGGCCCCGACGGCGGGACCGTGAAGGTGTGGGGTTCCACGGACGCGCTGGAGAGCGCACCGGACCCGCGTGACGCGCTGTGGGACGAGGTGCTGGGGGACGTGGCGGCTGCGCACCGCTGAACGGGCCACCGCGCCGGGCCGCCCGCGGTGGGCGCGGGTGACTGGCACCATGGCGCGGTGATGGATGGTCCCCCGGGGTTCGCCGCGCGCTCCGTGGCGCCGGCGGACCTGCGGCGCCACAACCTGTCGCTGGTGGTGCGTCACGTGCGCTCCCACGGCCCCTGCGCCCGGTCGGAGATCGCCGCCGCCACGGGACTGGTGCGCGGGTCGGTCACGGGGCTCGTCGGCGTCCTGCTCTCGCAGGGGTGGCTGCGCGAGGTGCCCGGTCCCCCCGGTCGCCCCACGCGCAGCGCCCTGGTGGAGCTCGACGGTGCGGGACTGGCCGTGCTGGCGCTGCACGTCGACGGCGACGGCGTGCGCTGCCGGGCGAGCGACGTGGCCGGCCGGGTGCTGCTGTGGGCGCAGCGGGGCCACCGGGCCGCGCACCCGCGACCGGCCGCGGTGGCCGACGCGGCGAGCGAGCTGGTGCGGCGGGCGTGCGCCGACCTCGCCGCCCGGGGCACGGCGGTGGCGCGGGTCGTCGTGGTCGTCAGCGCACCGGTGACGGGCACGCCGCCGCGGGTCCCCGTCTCGATCGACCTGGGCTGGCGCGAGGTGCCGCTGCTGGAACTGCTGGCCGAGCGGCTGCCGGGCCTGGACGTCCCGCTCTCGCTCATCAACGACGCCAACGCCGCGGTCCTGGCCGAGTTCGGCGAACTGCGGGCGCGGCCGGGAGCGGCCGGTGCGCCACCGCTGACGGACGTGGTGCTGCTGAAGTCGGACACGGGGGTGGGTGGGGCCTGGATCACCGGTTCCCGGCTGGTCACCGGGTCGCGCGGCGCGGCGTTCGAGCCGGGGCACGTCGTCGTCGACCCGGCCGGTGCGCCCTGCTCGTGCGGGCAGCGCGGGTGCCTGGCCGTGGTCGCCGGGCCCCACGCCGTGCTGCGCGACGGCGGCCTGGACGCCCTGCGCCGCACGGCGGGCGCGCGAGCGGCGCTGGAGGAGCTGCTGGTGCGCGCGGACGCCGGGCGCGCCCGTCCCGTGCGGGCGCTGCGGCGGGCGGGCGTCGCGATCGGCCGGGTGGTCGCCACCCTGGTCGTCCTCACCGACCCCCAGCACGTCGTGCTGGGCGGGTACTGGGCACGGGCGCTGCCGCACCTGCGCCCCGGCGTGGAGGAGGCGCTCGCGGCGCTGACGCTGCCGGACGGGGGCACCGCCCGCCCCGCGGCCGGGCTGGTCGTGGCCGGGACGGCCGGTGACGACGCGGCGCTGCGGGGTGCCTCCTGCTGGGCGCTGGAGGAACTGCTGGACGACCCGGTGGGCGCGGCGCGACGCGCCGAGCAGCAGTTCAAGCCTTGAACTCCCGGTCGCCGGCCTGTTGACTGCCTGTGCAGGACGATCGGCGGCCCGTGCCCGCCGACCCCCGTGACCTCGACGGAGAGGAACGACGTGCTCCCCCCCACCCCCCGATCCACCGGCACCCGGCCGGCCGGGCCCGCCCGCCGGGCCGTGCTCGGCGGCATCGCCGCCCTCGCCGGGACCTCCGCGGCCGCGGCGAGCGCCGCACCGGCCTCCGCGGCGACGCCCACCCCCGGCGCCGGCGCGGCGAGGAGGTCCACCGGCCGCGGCCCCGCACCGGCGGCGTCCGGCCCGGTGCACGTGCGCACCGACCCGCCCACCACCGCGACCACCACCGGCGGTGAGCTGCGCGGGTACGTGCGCGACGAGGTCCGCACGTTCAAGGGGATCCCCTACGCCGCGAGCACCGCCGGTGCCGGGAGGTTCCGCGCCCCCACGGCCCCCGAGCCCTGGACGGGTGTGCGCCCGGCTCTCGGGTACGGCCCGGTGTGCCCCTCGCCGGTCAACCCGCAGTGGAGCCGGCAGGAGGCGCTGTTCCTGTTCGAGTGGGACAACGGCGTCTACGCCGACGAGGACTGCCTGCGCCTGAACGTGTGGAGTCCCGCCCTCGACGACCGGCGCCGGCCGGTGGTGGTGTGGCTGCACGGCGGCGGGTTCTCCGGTGGGTCCAGCCAGGAACTGCCCTCCTACGACGGTGAGAACCTCGCCCGCCGCGGTGACGTGGTCGTCGTCTCGGTGAACCACCGGCTCAACGTCTTCGGCTTCCTGAACCTCGCCGAGGTCGGTGGGGAGGAGTACGCCGACTCCGCCAACGCGGGGATGCTGGACGTCGTCGCGGCCCTGGAGTGGGTGCGCGACAACATCGCCGCGTTCGGTGGCGACCCCGCGAACGTCACCGTCTTCGGTCAGTCCGGTGGTGGTGGCAAGGTCAGCACCCTCATGGCCATGCCCGCCGCCCACGGCCTGTTCCACAAGGCGATCGTCCAGAGCGGGCCGTACGCGCGGCTGGGGGAGCCCGCCGACACCGCGGCCACGGCCACCGCGCTGCTGGCGGAGCTCGGCATCGGGGCCGGTGAGCTCGAACGGCTGCACGAGGTGCCCGTCGCGGAACTGCAGCGCGCCTGGGACGCGGTGGGCGGCGACGCGATCCCCACCGTCGACGGCAGGAACGTGACGCGTCACCCGTTCGACCGGGACGCACCACCCGCTGCCGCGGGCGTGCCCCTGCTCATCGGGTACAACCTCGAGGAGTTCTCACCCAGCGTCTTCGAGGACCCCGCCCTGGAGGACCTCACCGAGCAGGGGCTGCGCGAGCAGCTCACCGCCCGGTACGGCGAGCGCGCCGGCGCCCTGCTGGAGGCGGCCCGCACCGAGTGGCCCCACGCCGAACCCGTCGAGCACCTCGGGCGCATCGGTTCCCTCGCGGTGTTCGGGAACACCTCGGTGGCGACGGCGGAGCTCAAGGCCGCCCAGCCCGCGCCCGTGTACACCTACCTGTTCGCGTGGCACACGCCCGTCCTCGGCGGCCGGCCCCGCGCCTACCACTGCGCCGAACTCGCGTTCGTCTTCGACAACGTGGACCGCTGCGCCAACCAGACCGGGGGCACCGACGAGGCCCGGGTGCTGGCCGCCGACGTCAGCGAGGCGTGGATCCGCTTCGCCCGCAGCGGCGACCCGAACCACCCGGGGCTGCCGACGTGGCCGCGGTTCACCGCCGAGGGCGGGCACACGATGGTGCTCGACGACGAGCCCGTCGTCCGCCGCGATCCCGGTGGCGCCGTCCGGCGCGCCCTGACCGACTGATCCGTGGACCGAGGAGAGACCGTGACCGCACGAACCCGAACCCGAACCCGTCGCGCGCCCCGCACCGGAACCGCCGTCGTCGCCCTGCTGCTGACCGTCGGAACCACCGGCACCGTCGTCGGCTCCGCCGCGGCGGCACCCGCCCCGGCCTCAGCGCCCGCCGCCGGCGCGTTCTCCCCGCGCGTGGCCGCGCTGCTCGCCGAGATGACCCTCGACGAGAAGATCAGCATGGTGCACGGCGGCGCCACCGACCCGGAGGCCGTCGGCGCCGCGGGCTACCTGCCCGGTGTCCCGCGACTGGGCATCCCGGAGCTGCGCCTGGCCGACGGGCCCGCCGGGGTGCGCGTCGCCGAGAGCGCCACCGCGCTGCCCGCCCCCGCAGCACTGGCGTCCTCCTTCGACGACACCCTGGCCCGCCGCTTCGGCGAGGTCATCGGCCGCGACGGCCGGGCGCTGGGCGTGGACGTGCTGCTCTCGCCCATGACGAACAACATCCGCGTCCCCGTCGCCGGCCGGAACTTCGAGACCTTCGGCGAGGACCCGCTGCTCGCCTCCCGCACGGTCGGCGCGGAGGTGGCCGGCATCCAGAGCCAGGGCCTGATCGCCACCATCAAGCACTACGCCGCGAACAACCAGGAGGAGAACCGGTTCGACGTCGACGTGCAGGTCGACGAGCAGACGCTGCGGGAGATCGAGCTGCCGGCGTTCCGCGCCGCCGTGGAGGCGGGCGCCGGATCGGTGATGTGCTCCTACAACAAGGTGGGAGGAACCCACGCGTGCGAGAACGAGGAACTGCTCACCACGATCCTGCGCGAGCAGTGGGGCTTCGAGGGCTGGGTCATGTCCGACTGGGGAGCCACGCAGAGCACGCAGGCCATCACCGCCGGCCTGGACATGGAGATGCCGCGCGGCACGTACTTCGGTGAACCGCTGAAGGAGGCGATCCTCGCCGGCGAGATCCCCGAGGCCGCCCTGGACACCTCGGTCGGGCGCATCCTGACCCAGGTGGAGCGCGTCGGGCTGCTGGACGCCGAGCCCGCACCACGACCGGAGCGCGACCCGGCGGGCGCGGCCCGCGTCGCGCAGGAGGTCGCCGAGGCCGGCGCGGTGCTGCTGAAGAACGACCGCGGTGCGCTGCCCCTGGCGCCGGGCACGGGCATCGCCGTGATCGGCCCGACGGCCAAGACCCCCGTCGTCACCGGCGGCGGCAGCTCCCGCGTGCTGCCGGAGTCCGCCGCGGCACCCGTCGACGCCATCGCCGCCCGCGCCGGCGGCAACGCGCAGGTCGGCTGGTCGGTGGGGGAGGACCTCGAGGGCGTCCTCGTCCCCGCCGAGGCCCTGGGTGCCGAGCCGCTGGCGCGGGTCGGGGAGGACGCCGTCCCCGCCGGCGAGGCCCTGGACCGCTCGCTCACCCTCACCGCTCCCGAGACGGGCACCTACACCCTGAGCCTGCAGACCACCGGTGCCGGGGCCCGCGTCAGCCTGGACGGGCAGGAGGTGCTCAGCACCCGGTCCCAGTTCGGTGCCGCGGGAGGCAGCCTCATCGCCACGGCCGACGGCTGGACGAACGACACCCACTACCTGGAGCTGGAGGCCGGTTCCACCCACCAGCTCACGGTGACCGGTGACGCCGGTGCCCAGGACCTGCAGGCCCGACTGCACTGGGTCACGCCCAGCGCCCGCGAGCGCACGGTGCAGGAGGCCGCCGAGGCCGCCCGCTCCGCCGGGACCGCCGTCGTCTTCGCCTACGACGAGGGCACCGAGGGCGTCGACCGCTCCTCCCTGTCGCTGCCGGGCACGCAGGACGAGCTGATCGCGGCCGTGGCCGCCGCCAACCCGAACACGGTGGTGGTGCTCAACACCGGGGCGGCCGTCACCATGCCGTGGCTGTCGAGCGTGCGCGCCGTGCTGGAGACCTGGTACCCCGGCCAGGAGGGTGCCGAAGCCACCGCCCGCCTGCTGTTCGGCGACGTCAGCCCCAGCGGCAAGCTCTCGCAGACGTTCCCCGTCTCCGAGGACGTCACCCCCGTGGCGGGCGACCCGCTGCGCTACCCGGGCGTCGACGGGCGCCAGGAGTACTCCGAGGGCATCCACGTCGGTTACCGGTGGTACGACGCCACCGGAGCCGAACCGCTCTTCCCCTTCGGGCACGGCCTGTCGTACACGGACTTCTCGTACGGCGACCTGCGGGTGAAGGACCGCGACGGCCGCGTCGAGGTCGCCTTCACGGTCACCAACACCGGTGAGCACGCGGGTGCGGAGGTGCCCCAGGTGTACGTGGGGCCCAGCCGCCGGCTCACCCAGGAGCAGGCCGTGAAGTCGCTGGTGGGGTACGAGAAGGTCTTCCTGGCGCCGGGGCAGTCCCGACGCCTGTCGATCTCCGTGGACGACCGCTGGCTGTCCTCCTGGAGCGCCGACGACGACACCTGGGAGCTGGGCACCGGCCGGCGCGACGTGTGGGTCGGCACCTCCTCGGCCGACCTCGCGCTGCACGGCACGGTCCGCGTCCGCCGCTGAGGCGCACCCGAGCGTGACGGGGGTGGTGCCGGTCCGGGGCGGCCGGCGCCACCGCCCGGCGGCCACGAGGGGGCCCCGGCGTCCTCCCCGGCACGGCCCCTCACAACCGCGCGTCCGTGCCCGGACCCAGCGGCAGCCCGAGGAAGAACCACAGCGTCAGCAGAGCCGTCCACGAGATCCAGAAGCAGATCGTGAAGGGCAGGAACCGCGAGATCAGGGTCCCCAGCCCGGCCTGCGGTTCGTAGCGGCGCAGCATCGCCAGCACCACCACGATGTACGGGTTCAGCGGCGTCAGGATCTGCGTGGCGGAGTCCCCGGCGCGGAACGCCGCCTGCGTGAACGCCGGCTCGTACCCCAGCAGCGCGAACAGCGGCACGAACACCGCGCCCATGATCGTCCACATCGACGACCCCGAGATGATGAACAGGTTCAGCACGCTCGCCAGCGCCACGAACGCGACGATCGCCTCGTAGCCCGTCAGGTCCAGCGAGCGCAGCGCGCTCGCCCCCGCCACCGCCATCCAGGTGCCCACCCGGCTCCACGTGAACAGGGCGATGAACTGCCCCAGCACGAACGCGAGCACGATGAACGGCGCCATGTCCTTGACCGCCTCCGCCATCGCGGCCGGCACCTGGGTGATCCGCCGCAGCGTGCCGTTCACCCGGCCGAACACCAGCGCCGGCACGGTCAGCATCACCACCACGATGAACACGACGGACCCCAGCAGCGGCGAGGTCGGCAGGTACCCGCCGTTCTCGTTGCGCATCGGGGACCCCGGCACGACCGTGAGCGCGGTCAGCGCCAGCGCGGTGAGCAGGGCCGCCAGCCCGGCGCGCTTCAGCGCCCGGCGCTCCTCGCGGGAGACCTCCAGGTCGGCGACGTCGCGCACCGAACCGGGACCCGCGGTGCCCGCCCGCTCCTCGGTCGGCACCCCGCCGCGCCGCAGCGCCGGTTCCAGCACCCTCGTGATGAGCAGCCCGCACACCACCGTCAGCACGATCGAGCTGGCGATGTTGTAGTACCAGTTCGACACCGGTGTCACCGGTGTTCCCGGTACCGGCAGGGTCTGCGCGACGGCGGAGGTGATGCCGGCGAACAGCGCGTCCAGGCTCGTCACCGCGATCGACGTGGAGTACCCCGCCCCGGCCGCCGCGAACGCTCCCAGCAGCCCCGCCACCGGGTGCCGGCCCACGGCCTTGAACACCATCGCCGCCAGCGGCGGGATGACGATCATCACCGAGTCCGCCATGACGCTGCCCACGACGCCGAAGAACGACACCGCGTACGGCAGCGCCCAGCGCGGTGCGCCGGCGAACGCCACCCGCACCGTCGTCGCCATCAGCCCGCTGTGCTGGGCCAGGCCCACCGCCAGCAGGATGACGACGACGGTGCCCAGCGGCGGGAACGCCACGAAGTTGTCGACCAGGCTCGTGGTGAACCACTGGACGCCCTCGCCGGTGAGCAACCCGCGCACCGCGTCCACCTGCCCCGAACCGGGGACCTCCACGGTGGTGCCGGCCCACGCCATGGCGCTGCTGGCGACCGCCAGCAGCGCGAACAGGGTCAGGAACAGCACGAACGGCTCCGGGATGCGGTTGCCGATCCGCTCGACGCCGCCGAGGAACCGGTCGGTGCGGGTGGGGCCCACCTGCAGCCGGTCAGCGGTGCCGCGACCCGCGCGGGCCCCCGCCCGGCGGTTCACGAAAGGAACCCCTCGACGTCCAGCGCACCACCGGCCGCCTCGAACTCCGCGCGCACCGCGGCCAGCAGCTCCGCGTCGGCCAGCACGTCCAGCGCCGTCAGCGCCAGTCCCACCGCCCCGTCCAGCACCCCCGCGTCGCCCGACGGCGATCCCGCCGCCTCCGCGAACTCCGCGGTGTGCAGGGACACCCGCGGCCCGGCGACCGACACCATCGGGTGGATCGCCGGCACCCGCACGCTGACGTTGCCCAGGTCGGTCGACCCGGACAGGTTCTCCGGCACCACGCCCGGCGGCAGGGCGGTGCGCCCGCGGCGGCGCTGGTGCAGCGTCCAGCGGGCCGCCAGTTCCAGGTTCGCCCGGATCGGCAGGTACGCCGGCTGCCGGTCCCACTCCAGCTCGTACCCGCAGCCCGTCATCGCCGCCGCCGCCACCAGCACCGCCTCCACCCGCGCGCACAGGTCCGCCAGCGTCGCCGGTTCCGCCGAGCGCACGTAGTACTCCGCGACCGCCCGCTCCGGCACCACGTTCGGCCGCTGCCCGCCCTCCAGCACGACGCCGTGGACGCGGTCGGCGGGGCTGATGTGCTGGCGCATCATCGCGATGCCCTGGTACCCGGCGACCACGGCGTCCAGGGCGTTGCGGCCCATGAACGGCTGCGCGGAGGCGTGCGCCGCCACCCCCCGGTACGTGACCCGCACCTGCCGCCGGCCCAGGAACGGCTGCACCGCCACGTCGTAGGAGAACGGGTGCAGCATCACGACCGCGTCCACGCCGTCGAACGCCCCGGCGCGCGCCATCGTCTCCTTGCCGCCGCCGCCCTCCTCGGCGGGCGTGCCCAGCAGCACCGCCGTGCCGCCCACCGAACCCGAGCGCAGGGCGGCGGCGAGGGCGAGGAACGCGCCGACGGCCGAGGCGCAGATGACGTTGTGCCCGCAGCCGTGGCCGATGCCGGGCAGCGCGTCGTACTCGGCGAGCACCGCCACGGTCGGGCCCTCGCCGGCGCTGACGGACGCCCGCAGCGCCGTGTCCAGCCCGTGGACGCCGACCCGCGCCTCGACGTCGTGCGCGGCCAGCACCTGCGCCACGGCGCGCGCCGAGGCGTGCTCGGCGAACGCCTCCTCCGGGTGGGCGTGCAGCGCGCGGCTGAGGCCGAGCAGGTCGTCCCGCGAGGCCTCCACGGCGGCTTCGGCGGCGTCCAGCACCTCCCGCGGCGCGCCGCGGAAAGCGCTGGTGAGGGGGGTGGCGGTGGCCGCGGCCCGCTCCACGCCGGCCAGCAGCGAGGCGAGGTAGGTGCGGTCGGGCCGGGTGGGCTCGGCGGGGTCCTGCCGGTGCGGGGTGCCTCGTTCTGCCATGCCCAGCAGGCCTACTCCTGTCCGAGGCCGCCGGCCACCGCGCCGCGCCGCCGGGAAACAGGGAGTTCACGGACCCGGGGTCCAGGGATCCCGGGGGCAGGGGGTCGGGGGTCAGCCCGCCCGCTCGCGCAACTCGCGCGGGTCGCGCCCGGGCGGCTGCTCCGGCCGGGGCAGGTCCGGTGCGGGCGGCACGCCGAACGTGCGCGGGGAGCCGGGTTCCACGGTGAAGCGCTCCCCGTGGTGGCTGGTGTCCACGGGCCCGCCGCTGACCACGGTGTACGTGGCCCGCTCGCGCCCGACGTCCACCTCCAGGCAGGACCCGCGGTGCCGGGTGCGGAAGCACAGCCCGTCCAGGCCGTCCGGCAGGCGGGGGGCGAACGCCAGGTGCCCGTCGGCGTCGCGCATCCCGCCGAAGCCCGCGACCAGCGCCTGCCACGCCCCCGCCAGGGAGGCGATGTGCAGCCCGTCGGAGGTCTTGCCGCGCAGGTCGTGCAGGTCCACGAACACCGCTTCACGGGCGTAGTCGGCGGCCAGGCCCAGGTGCCCGACCTCGGCGGCGACGACCGCCTGCGCCGAGGCCGACAGCGAGGAGTCGCGCACGGTCAGGGGCTCGTAGTACTCGAACGCGGCGCGCTTCTCCTCCGGCGCGAAGGCCCGCGGGCGCAGCTGCATCGCCAGGACCAGGTCCGCCTGCTTGGCGACCTGACGGCGGTACAGGCTGAAGTACGGGAAGTGGTCGGCCAGCGGGTACTGCTGCGGGGTCGTGCCGGCGAAGTCCCACCGCTTGCGGCGGGTGGACCCCTCGTCCTGCGCGTGCACCCCGGTGTCCGGGTCGCGCGGCACGTGCACCGCCTCGGCCAGCCGCGTCCACTCGCGCACCTCCTCGCCGGTGACGCCGAGGGCGTCGGCGCGCCGGGGGAAGCGCCCGGCCAGCTCCACCGCTGCGCGCAGGTTCGCCTGCGCCAGCAGGTTCGTGTACGCGTTGTCGTCCACCAGCGCGCTGTACTCGTCGGGGCCGGTGACGCCGTCGACGTGGAAGCGCCCGTCGGCGTCCTCGCGGCCCAGCACCACCCAGGAGCGGGCGGTCTCCACCACGACGTCGGTGACGAGCTCGCGCGCGGCGTCCTCGTCGCCGGTGGCGTGCACGTACCGCACGGCGGCGTCGGCGATGTCGGCGTTCAGGTGCACGGCCGCGGTGCCCGCCGGCCAGTAGCCGGAGCTCTCCCGGCCGGTGATGGTGCGCCACGGGTAGGTGGCCCCCGCCAGGCCCAGCTCCCGCGCCCGCTCCCGCGCCGCCGGCAGCATCGCGTGCCGCCAGCGGATCGCGTCGGCCGCCGCGCGCGGCCACACGTGGTTCAGCATCGGCATCACGTACACCTCGGTGTCCCAGAACGTGTGCCCGTCGTAGCCGGTGCCGGTCAGCCCCTTCGCGGGGATGCCGCGGTCGGCGGCCTGCGCCGCCGCCTGCAGGACGTGGAAGAGCGCGAAGCGCACCGCCTGCTGCAGTTCCCCGTCGCCGTCGACGCGCACGTCCGCGTGCTCCCAGAACTCGTCCAGGACCGCCCGCTGCTCGGCGGCCAGGTGCTCGAAGCCGTCGCGCAACCCCTCGTCGAGGGCGGTGCGCAACGTCGGCAGCAGTTCGTGGCGCGAGTCCTGCGGCACCCAGCCCAGCGCGGCGACCTTCACCACCCGCAGCTCCTGCCCCGGTTCCAGGCGCACGTGCGCCGTGGTGACGACCCGGTCCGCGGTGGCGTGGGTGCGCACCTCCGTCTCGGCGGGGCCGGTGACGTCGTGATCGACCAGCACGGCCACCGCCAGCGCGCTGCCGTCGGTGCGCTGGCGCACGGTACCGCCGCGGGCGACCGCCTCGGTGCGTGCGCGGTGCAGTTCGGGACTGCACACCACCGCCGAGCGGACCTCCACCTCCAGGGCCGCGTCCACCGCCTGCACGCGGTGGTCGAGGGCGAACAGGCCGGGCCGCTCCAGCGGCACCAGCCGCTCCGAGCGCACCCGCACGCGCGCGCCGTCAGGGGAGGTCCACTCCGCCTCCCGGCGCAGCGTGCCCGAGCGCAGGTCCAGGGTGCGCTCGTGGGCGTGCAGCTCACCGGTGCGCACGTCGAAGCGCTCGGCGCCGACGAACACCTCCACGAGGCTGGGATCGGGCACCGCGACGATGCGTTCCTGCACCTGCGGGTACCCGTAGCTGTACTCGGGGTACTGCATCGGCCACAGTTCGTACGCACCGCTGAGGTACGTGCCGGGACTGCCGCTGGGAGAACCCTCGTCCAGCGAGCCGCGCACGCCGAGCCGCCCGTTCGAGAGGGCGAACAGGGACTCGGTGCGCTCCAGCGCCGAGACGTCCAGCTCGCCCTCGTGCACCGCCCACGGGTGCACCGCCCCCAGGTCCTTGCTCCTGCTCCTGCCCGCGTTCCCGCCCACGTGCTCCCCGTCCCGTCCGCCCACCGCTCCGGCGGGTCCGGGCTCATCCGAGCAGGTGCGGGTGCGCCGCGCACCCGCACCCCCGTCCCTCGCTCAGGCCCTCACAGCAGCGGCGGGCCGGCGATCGCCGCGGCCGGCTTGTCCAGCGCCGTGCCGGAACCGTCGCGGCGCCCGGGCACCTCCGGCAGCGCCACCGCCGTGCCGGTGGGCGTGGCGGCCTCCGCCGGCCCGCGCCCCGCCCACGCCAGCAGCAGGACGTCCTCGCCGCGGGCGAAGCGGTGGCAGCGCACCCCGCCGGTGGCGCGGCCCTTGGCGGGGTACTCCGCGAGCGGCGTCACCTTCGCCGAGCCGAGCTGGGTGCCCGGCAGCGCGCCGGAGTCCCCGGCGACCGTCACCACCACCGCCTCCGGGTCGTCCGCGTCCACGGCCGTCATCGAGACCACGTGCGCCCCCGGCGACAGCCGGATCCCGGCCACACCGGCCGCGCCGCGCCCCTGCGGGCGCACCAGCGAGGCGCTGAAGCGCAGCAGCTGCGCGTCGGAGGTGATGAGCACCAGGTCCTCGGAGCCGGTGCGCAGCTGCACGGCGGCGACGACCTCGTCCTTCTTCCGGGCGCTGACGTCCTTCAGGGCGATGACGTCGACCTCCTCGCGGTTGCCGAGGGGTTCCAGCACCAGCCGCTTGACGACGCCCGAGGCGGTGGCCAGCGCGAAACCCGGGTCGTCCGGGTCCTCCACGCCCGCCACCGGCAGCGGCACCAGGCCCAGCGCGCGCTCGCCCTTGCCCAGGGTGAGGAACTCCTTCAGCGCCACCCCGCCCGACAGCGACGGGCGCCCGTTCGTCGGCGGCAGCACCGGCAGGTCCAGCACCGGCAACCGCACCAGCCGCCCGGCGGAGGTGACCACCCCCACGTGGCCGCGCGCGGTGGCCGGCGCGGCGGAGACCACCAGGTCGTGCCGGGAGCGCCGCCCCTCCGTGCCCAGCGGGTCGACGGAGTCCGTGCGCGCCAGCAGGCCCGTCGAGGACATCAGCACCGTGCACGGGTCGTCGGCGACCTCCAGCGGCGCCACCGCGCCCGTCGCCGGCCCGCTGGAGGTCAGCAGCACCGTGCGGCGCGGGGTGCCGTGCTCGGCGGCGACCTGCGCCAGCTCGTCGCCCACCAGCTTCCGCAACCTGCCCTCGTCGGCGAGGATCGCGCGCAGCTCGGCGATCTGCCGGTTCAGCTCCGCCTGCTCGCGCTCCAGCTCGATGCGGGAGAACCTCGTCAGCCGGCGCAGCTGCATGTCCAGGATGTACGCGGCCTGCGTGTCCGACAGGTCGAACACCTGCGTCAGCCGCGAGCGCGCCGCCGCGGCGTCGTCCGAGGAGCGCACGATCGCGATGACCTCGTCGATGTCGAGGATCGCCACCAGCAGGCCGTCGACCAGGTGCAGGCGCTCCTCCCTGCGCCGCAACCGGTACGCGGTGCGCCGGCGCACCACGTCCAGGCGGTGCGCGATGAACACCTCGAGCAGTTCCTTCAGCCCCAGCGTGCGGGGCTGGCCCTCGACGAGGGCGACGTTGTTGATGCCGAAGGTCTCCTCCATCGGCGTCAGCCGGTACAGCTGCTCCAGCACCGCCTCGGGCACGAACCCGTTCTTCACCTCGATGACCAGGTGCAGCCCGCGGGTGCGGTCCGAGAGGTCCACCACGTCGGCCACGCCCTGCAACCGCTTGGCCTTGACGTTGTCGGCGATCTTCTCCGTCAGCCGCTCCGGGCCCACCCCGTAGGGCAGTTCCGTGACGACGATGCCCTTGCGGCGCGCGGTGACGTTCTCCACCCGCACCGTCGCGCGGGTGCGGAACGTGCCGCGCCCGCTCGCGTAGGCGTCGCGGATGCCCTCCAGGCCCACGACCCTGCCGCCGGTGGGGAAGTCCGGGCCGGGCACGAACCGCATGAGCGCCGGCAGGTCGGCGTCCGGGTGCTTCAGCAGGTGCCGGGCCGCGGCGATCACCTCGCCGAGGTTGTGCGGCGGCATGTTCGTGGCCATGCCGACGGCGATGCCGCTGGCGCCGTTGACGAGCAGGTTCGGGAACGCCGCCGGCAGCACGCCGGGTTCCTTCAGGCGGTCGTCGTAGTTCGGGACGAAGTCCACGACGTCCTCGTCCAGGCCCGTCGTCATCAGCAGCGCCGCCGGCGCCGGGCGCGCCTCGGTGTAGCGCTGCGCGGCCGGGCCGGCGTCCAGGGAACCGAAGTTGCCGTGCCCGTCCACCAGCGGCACGCGCATCGTGAACGGCTGCGCCTGGCGCACCAGGGCGTCGTAGATGGCGACGTCGCCGTGCGGGTGCAGCTTGCCCATCACCTCGCCCACCACGCGCGCGCTCTTCACGTGCGAGCGCCCGGGCGTCAGGCCCATGTCCTGCATCATGTAGAGGATCCGCCGCTGCACCGGCTTCAGCCCGTCGCGCGCGTCCGGCAGGGCCCGCGAGTAGATGACGGAGTACGCGTACTCCAGGAACGCCCCCTGCATCTCCTGCTCGACGTCGATGTCGACGATGCGCTCGGGGGCGTCCGGCGGCGGGGGAGGGGACGTGCGTCGTGCCATGGCCCCCATCTTGCCGTCCGCGGCCGACACTCCCGCGCACGGCGGTGGACGGCACCCCCGGGCGCGGTGGCGCTCACCCGGCCCAGGGCGCTCCGAACGCGCCGTCGTGGGCGCTGTCGGCCAGGGTGCGCCGGTGCGGGCGCGAGGGGCGCGAGGCCTCGCCCGGCGCCGGGTGCCCCACCGCGACGGCCGCCACGAACCGGCGCCCCGCCGGCACCGCGAAGCGCTCGCGCAGCGCGTCCCGCGCCGCCGACGGCACCCCGAACAGGCACGCCCCCAGCCCCTCGTCGACCGCCGCCAGCAGCACCAGCAGGGCGCTCATCCCCGTGTCCACCTCCGGCCACGGCACCTCCCAGGAGGCCGCGTCGCGGTCGGGGCCGGGCTTGTCCGGCAGCGCGTACCGCTCGGCGTACGCGCCCGGGTCGGCCAGCAGCAGCACCAGCACCGGGGCGGTGCGCATCCCCGCCAGCCACGCGCCCGCCGGCCCCGGCCGCCCGCGGGTGGTCAGCTCCCAGAAGGCGTCGCGGTCGGCGCTCGCGCGCAGCACCAGCAGGTCGCGGCCCTGGCTGTTGCCCGCCGACGGGGCGCGCAGCGCCGCCGCCAGCACCCGCTCCAGCACGGCCCCCTCGACCGGCCGGGCGTCGTAGCTGCGCACCATGCGCCGCCGGCGCAGCACCTCGGCGAAGTCCACCGGCCCACCCTCCCACCACCCGCGCCCGGCCCCCCTCCCGCGGTGCTCGCGCACGGCCGGACGTTCGACCGCGCACGAGCACCGCGGGAGCGGGGGCGGCGTCCGCGCGGGGCGGGGTCCCACTAGGGTGGCGAACATGGTGCCGCTGCCGCCGGTGGGCTACCCGACCCGCTGGGAAGCGGACGTCGTGCTCCGCGACGGGGGCACCGCGCACGTCCGCCCCATCCGCCCCTCCGACGCCGAGCTCGTCGCGGCGTTCCACTCCCGCCAGTCGGAGGAGTCGCGCTACCTGCGCTTCTTCGCCCCCATGCCGCGCCTGTCCTCCCGCGACCTGGAGCGCTTCACCAACGTCGACCACGTCGACCGCGTCGCCCTCGTGGCCACCGTCGGCGAGGACATCGTCGGCATCGCCCGCTTCGACGCCGCACCCGCGCGCGACGGCTCCCGGCGCGCCGCCGAGGTCGCCTTCAACATCTCCGACGCCCACCAGGGCCGCGGGCTCGGTTCCGTCCTGCTCGAGCACCTCGCCGCCGCCGCCCGCGAGCGCGGCATCCGCCGCTTCACCGCCGACGTGCTGCCGCAGAACGCCAAGATGATCGGCGTCTTCCGCGAGGCCGGCTTCGAGGTCCGCCAGGGCTACTCCGACGGCGTCCTCGAGGTCGCCTTCGACATCGACCCCACCGAGCGCTCCGTGGACGTCATGCGCGCGCGCGAGCAGCGCGCCGAGGCCCGCAGCGTGCAGGCGCTGCTGTCCCCGTCCTCCGTGGTCGTCGTCGGTGCCAGCCGCACCCCCGGCTCGGTGGGCCACCGCCTGCTCGCCGACGTCGTCACCGGCGGCTTCTCCGGCGCCGTGCACGCCGTCAACGCCGACGCCGAGCCCGGCGAGCTGCTGCTGGGCGTGCCGGTGGTGCGCTCGGTGCGCGACCTGCCCGGGCCGGTGGACCTGGCCGTCGTCGCCGTGCCCGCCGCCTCCGTCGCGGCCACCGTCACCGACTGCGCCTCCACCGGCGTGCGCGGCCTCGTCGTCGTCTCCAGCGGCTTCGCCGAGACCGGTCCGCAGGGGCTGGCGCTGCAGCGCGAGGTGGTGCGCATCGCCCGCGCCAACGGCATGCGCGTGGTCGGCCCGAACTCCTACGGCGTCGTCAACACCGACCCCGCGGTGCGGCTGAACGCCTCCCTGTACGCCGACATGCCCCCCGCCGGGCGCTTCGGGCTCTTCAGCCAGTCCGGCGCGCTCGCCGTGGCCGTGCTCTCCTCCGCCGAGCGCCGCGGCCTGGGGCTGTCCACGTTCGTCTCCGCCGGCAACCGCGCCGACGTCTCCGGCAACGACCTCATGCAGTTCTGGCTGGACCACGAGGGCACCGACGCGGTCGGCCTGTACCTGGAGAGCGTCGGCAACCCCCGCAAGTTCAGCCGGGTCGCGCGCGCCCTGGCCCGCAAGAAGCCCGTCGTCGTCGTCAAGTCCGGCGCCTCGGGGTTCGGGGTCCCGCCCGGGCACGCCGTGCGCGCCTCCCGCGCCCCCTTCGAGGCCGTCGACAGCATGCTGCGCCAGGCCGGCGTCGTGCGGGTGGAGAACGTCCACCAGCTCTTCGACGTCGCCCAGGTCGCCGTGCACCAGCCCCTGCCGGAGGGGGCGCGGGTCGCGATCGTCGGCAACTCCGACGCGCTGGGCACCCTCGCCGCCGACGCCTGCGTCAGCTGGGGCCTGCAGGTCGCCCACGGCCCCGTGGCCGTGCCCCCGTACGCCGGGGTGGAGACCTTCACGGCGGCGCTGGAGGCCGCCTTCGCCGACCCCGGGGTGGACGCGGTCGTCGCCAGCTGGGTGCCGCCCACGCCCGAGGTGGACCCGGTGGTGGCCGCCGCCGTGGCGCGCACCGCCGCGGCGGGCGCCAAGACCACCGTCACCTGCTTCCTGGGCACCCGCACCGTCTCCGCGGCCGTCGCCGGCGCCGTGGAACCCGGTGCCGCCGACGCGCCGGCGGACGTGCCGGTCGTGCCGTCGTACCCCACCCCCGAGGACGCCGTTCGCGCCCTGGCCGCCGTGGTGCGCTACGCGCAGTGGCGCCGCCGCGACCCCGGCCACCCGCTGGCGCCCGAGGGCGTGGACCTGCGCGCCGCGCGCGCCCTCGTGGAGCGCGAGCTGGCCGCCGCCGGCGACGCGGCGGCCGAGGGGGTGGAGCTGGACGCCGAGCGCACGCAGGCCCTGCTGGCCACCGCCGGCATCGACCTGCTGGTGCGCGCCGAGGTCCGCAGCGTCGACGAGGCCGTCCGGGCCGCCGAGCGGCTGGGGTGGCCGGTGGCGCTGAAGACCGTGGGCGAGGAGCTGGCCGGCCGGCAGGACCTGCGCGGGGTGCGCCTGGGCATCTCCAACCCCTCCGCGCTCGCGGAGGCCGTCGCCGACATGCGCCAGGTCTTCGGGCGGGCCGCGGACGTGCTCGCCGTGCAGCGCATGGCCGGCCTGGGCGTGCCGTGCCAGGTGCGCAGCACCGAGGACCCGCTGTTCGGGCCGGTGGTCAGCTTCGGCGTCGAGGGCGACCCCCTCGACCTCATGGGCGACGTCGCCTACCGCATCCCGCCCCTGACCGACGTCGACGTCGCCGAGCTGGTCCGCTCGGTGAAGGCGGCGCCGAAGCTGTTCGGCCACCGCGGCAGCCCCGTGCTCGACGTCGACGCGCTCGAGGACGTCGTGGCCCGCGTCGCGGTCCTCGCCGACGCGCTGCCGGAGGTGGCGGAGCTGCGGCTGTCCCCGGTGCTCGTCTCCGAGGAGGGGGCGCGCGTGCTGGGCGCCTCGGTCACCCTGGCGCCGCCGCAGGGGCGCGCCGACCCCGACCGGCGCACCCTGCCCACGTAGCCGCGCTCGCGTCGGGGCGGGACACGCCGCGGCGCGCCACGGCGCCGCCGGCGGTGCCAGCGTGGAGGGCCGCACCGATCCACGCCCCCGGAGGGAGCACCCGTGAACCGCCGAGCCACCCCGGTCCTCGCCCTGACCGCGACCCTCGCCGTCCTGACCGGCTGCGGCGAGGAGCCCGGCACCACCACCGGACCCGGGACGACCCCGGCCGCGAGCACCCCGGCCACGAGCACCACGGCCCCCGCGGCGGTCCGCTCCGCCGGCGCCCAGCGGGAGGTCGAGTTCACCTACGAGGGGGAGCGGGGACCGGCGAACTGGGCCTCGCTGTCCGAGGACTACGCCGAGTGCGCCGACGCCGCGCAGCAGTCGCCCGTCGACCTGGCCGGGGCGACGACCGTCCCGCTGCCCGACCTGCGCTTCGACTACGCCACGGCCGACGTCGAGCTCGGCAACACCGGCCACACGGTCCAGGGCGTGGAGCCGGCCGGCTCCACGGTCAGCGTGGACGGCACGACGTACGCGCTGAAGCAGTTCCACCTGCACGAGCCGGCCGAGCACGCGCTGGACGGCGAGACCCTCGCCGGTGAGCTGCACCTGGTCCACACCGACGAGTCCGGGGCCGTGGCCGTCGTCGGGGTCCTGCTGCGCGAGGGCGGGGTGAACCCCGCGCTGACGGAGTACTTCGCGAACCTCCCCGACGACCCCGGCCAGGAGGCCACCCTCGCCGGGTTCGACACCGAGGCGCTGCTGCCGGACGACCGTCGCACCTTCCGCTACACCGGGTCGCTGACGACCCCGCCGTGCACGGAGGGCGTCTCCTGGTTCGTCCTGCAGCAGCCGGTGGAGGTCTCCGCGGAGCAGCTCGCCGCCTTCCGGTCCGTGGTCTCCGAGAACTCCCGGCCGCTGCAGCCGCTCGGTGAGCGCGAGCTGCTCCTGGACGCGGACTGACCGCCGCGCGAGGCCGCACCGGCCCCGGCGCCGGTGCGGGCGGTGGCGGGCCCCGGCGTGGGGGAGGATGGGGGGATGCGTGAGCGCACCCACTCCCGGCGGTCCGGGCACGGCACCAGCAGCACCTCCGGCGCCGAGGGGGCCGCGCCGGGCCGGCCCGGCGAGCTGCCGCCGCGGCTGCTGACCGACCTCGAGCGCGCCGGCTACTACCCGGCCCTGCTCGCCGACGCCCTGCTCACCGCGCTCGGCGACGAGGCGGTCGAGGCGCACCTGGTGCACCAGGAGACGACCTTCGACGGTGGGGAGGTGCACCGGCACGTCACCGTCCTGACCACCACCGCC
>NZ_JBBBEM010000046.1:0-1928 GCF_037154035.1 Kineococcus sp. G2
GGCTGCTGACCGACCTCGAGCGCGCCGGCTACTACCCGGCCCTGCTCGCCGACGCCCTGCTCACCGCGCTCGGCGACGAGGCGGTCGAGGCGCACCTGGTGCACCAGGAGACGACCTTCGACGGTGGGGAGGTGCACCGGCACGTCACCGTCCTGACCACCACCGCCACCCGGCTGCTCGTCGCCCACGCCGACGACCACGGCCCCGACGAGACGTCCCCCGAGCCGTACGCGGTGTGCTCCACCGAGGCGGTGCCGCTGGAACGGGTGACGTCCGTGGTCCTGTCCCGGGTCGTCACCCGGCCCGCCGACCACCGCCCCGGCGCGGTGCCCGCCGAGGTCAGCCTCACGCTGAGCTGGGGCGCGGTGCAGCGCCTCGACCTCGAGCCGGCCAGCTGCGCCGACCCCGACTGCGAGGCCGACCACGGCTACACCGGCACCGCCACCGGCGACGACCTGACCGTGCGGGTCGCCGGGGCGGCCGAGGGGGCCGACGCGGTGGCCGCCGCCGTCGAGTTCGCCGGCGCCCTGTCGGCCGCCACCTGCAGGTGACGTCGCCGGACGGCGCAGCGCCCCCGGTGCTGCCGGCGCCCTCCTACGGGCGCGACACGCTCGCGGACCTGGTGCCCGCGCTCGAGCGCGCCCTCGGCGCGGCGGGCGGGCCCCCGGCGCGGCCCGGTGCGGGCACCGGGGCCCTGGAGCTGCCCGCCGCCGACCGCGTGTGCCTGCTGCTGGTCGACGGCATGGGGGAGGTGGCCCTGCGCGAGCGCTCCGGGCACGCACCCGCGCTGCGCCGCTGGCGCGCCGAGGAGCGCCACCGCGTCCTGACCGCCGGCTTCCCCACCACGACCGCCACGAGCATGGGCCTGCTGGGCACCGGCCTGCCGCCCGGCTCCCACGGCCTGGTCGGCTACGAGGTCCTCGACCCCGACCGCGACGTCCTGCTGAACCAGCTGCAGTGGAACGGGCCGGTGGACCCGCGCCGGTGGCAGCCGCGCACCACGGTCTTCCAGCGGCTGACGGCCGCCGGCGTGCCCGTCACCCGGGTGGCGCCGCCGCACTTCGACGGCTCCGGCCTGACGGAGGCGGCGCTGCGCGGCGGGCGGTTCGTGGGCACCCCCGAACGCCTGGAGGCGCGCGTGGACGCCGCGGTCGCCGCCGTGCGCGCGGCACCGCGCGGGCTGACGTACGTCTACTGGGGCCAGCTGGACCGCACCGGTCACGGCGAGGGCGTGGGCTCCTGGCAGTGGGGCGAGGAGCTGGGACGCGTCGACGCCGCCGTGGGGGAGCTGGCGCGCCGGCTGCCGCGCGGGACGCTGCTCGTGGTCACCGCCGACCACGGCATGGTGGACGTGCCGGCCGCCCGGCGCCTGGACGTCGCGCACGAGCCGGCGCTGCGCGCTGGCGTCCGCCACGTCGGCGGTGAGCCGCGCGCCGTGCAGCTGTACACCGAGCCCGGTGCCGCCGAGGACGTGGCGCGCACCTGGTCCGGGCGGCTGGACGGCCGCGCGCGCGTGCTGACCCGGGAGCAGGCCGTCGACGCCGGCTGGTTCGGTCCCGTGGAGGAGCACGTGAGCGCACGCATCGGCGACGTCCTGGCCGTCATGACGGACCCGGTGGCGGTGGTGGACTCCGCCCGCATGCGCCCCGAGGCGCTGCGCCTGCTCGGCCAGCACGGCGCCTTGACCGACGACGAGCGCCTCGTGCCGCTGTTCACCGCGGTCCTCTGAGCCCGGTCGTCCCCGCACCCGATCTTCCGTGGGTCGGGGGTTTGGGCCCCCGACCCACGGGTACCCCTCCACTCGTCAAGGGATTGGCGAAAGCGGCCAAGACGTCCAACGGAAGGGACCACGACATGATCTCCGGGATGAACTCCGTCGAGGAGCTGTACGGCGCCACGGTCACCGGCCGCGACGGCGACAAGATCGG
>NZ_JBBBEM010000047.1:0-18728 GCF_037154035.1 Kineococcus sp. G2
AGGCCCGCGACCGCCTCGCGGGCCTCGGCGCCGAGCTCGTCCAGGTCCCCGTAGCGCGCCGAGAAGTGCGTGAGCACCAGGCGGCGCACGCCCGCGCGCGCCGCCGCCTCGCCGGCCTGCCGCGCGGTCAGGTGGGCGTACTCGCGCGCCAGGTGCGCGTCGCGGTCCAGGTAGGTGGACTCCACGACCGCCAGGTCCGCCCCGCGCAGCAACCCCTCCACCGCCGGGCAGGCCCGGGTGTCCATGACGAGCGCGAACACCTGGCCCGGCCGCGGTTCGGTCACCTCGGCCAGCCGCACCCCGCGCAGCTCGCCCTCGCGCTGCAGCGTGCGCACCTCGGGGCCGGAGATCCCGGCCGCCGCCAGGGCCTCGGGGCGGAACCGCACGCCGTCGGGCTCGGTGAGGCGGTAGCCGATCGCGGGCACCCGGTGCTCCAGGGCCCGCGCCGTCAGCGAGCACCCGGCCACCTCGGCCACCGGCACCTCCTCGTCCCGCACCGGCACACCGCTGACGCGGGCGTCGACGTCGGCGTCGGCGACCGCGGCCAGGGCCCGCAGGTGCGGCACGGCCTCCTCGGGGCCGTGGACGGTCACGGAGCGGCCGGGGGAGTCCAGCGCCATCCGGTTCAGCACGCCCGGCAGGCCCATGCAGTGGTCGTTGTGGCGGTGGGTCACGCAGATCCGCTCCACGCGCGGGGAGGCGACGCCGCCGAGGACCATCTGCCGCTGGGTGCCCTCGCCGGCCTCGAACAGCACGGACGCGGAGTCCCACCGCAGCAGGTGGGCGTTGTGGTTCCGGGTGCGGGTGGGTGCCTGGCTGGCGGTGCCCAGGACGACGAGTTCGCGCGCTGCCACCCACCCAGCCTGCCCCCTGCCCGGCCCCGCCGCCGCCCCTCGACACCGGGTTAGCAAAGTGATATCACTTTAAGGACCAGCCCGAGAGGAGACCACCGTGTCCCGCACCGCCGAGGACCCGCGCGCCGAAGCCCGCCGCGCCGACGACCAGAGCCCCTCCGCCGCCCCGCCGGCCACCACCCCGGTCGGCCACGACGGCGCGCGCGTCGACATCGCCGAGCGTCCCGCCCACCACCTGCACGGCGCGCGGGCCCTGCTCGCCGTCCTGGCTCCCGCCGCGCTGACCGCCGTGCTCGCGGCCCTGGCCCTCGCCCTGCCCGACGCCCGACCGGTCCTGTGGGCGCTCGCCGCCCTGGCGGGGCTGGCCACCCTGGTGCTGCTGACCTCGCTGCGCACCGTGCAGCCCGGGCAGACCCGCGTCGTGCAGTTCTTCGGCCGCTACACCGGCACCGTGCGCGACCCCGGGCTCGTCATGGTCGTCCCGCTGTCCACCACCGTGAGCGTCTCCGTGCGGGTGCGGAACTTCGAGACCGGCCGGCTGAAGGTCAACGACGCCACCGGTTCCCCCGTCGAGGTCGCCGCCATCGTCGTGTGGCAGGTCGCCGACACCGCCCAGTCCACGTTCGCGGTGGAGGACTACGACGAGTTCGTCGAGATGCAGAGCGAGTCCGCGCTGCGCCACGTCGTCACCACCCACCCCTACGACGCCCCCTCCGCCGGTGCCACCTCGCTGCGCGGGTCCACCGACGTCGTCGCCGACGAGCTGGCCCACGAGGTCGCCGCCCGCGTCGCCGTCGCCGGCGTGGAGGTCGTGGAGGTGCGCATCACGCACCTGGCGTACGCGCCGGAGATCGCCCAGGCGATGCTGCAGCGCCAGCAGGCCTCCGCCATCGTGGCCGCGCGCGAGCAGATCGTCGCCGGCGCGGTCGGGATGGTCGAGCTCGCCCTGGCCCGGCTGCAGGAGCTGGACGTGGTCGAGCTCGACGAGGAGCGCAAGGCGGCGATGGTCAGCAACCTGCTGGTCGTGCTGTGCGGGGACGGCCGGGCCACCCCCGTCGTCAACACCGGCACGCTGTACGGGTGAGCGCCGCGGCTGCGGACGGGGCGCCGGACGGGCCGCCGGACGGGGTTCCCGGTGACGGCGCCCCGGTGCGCGGGCGCAGCCGCAAGCAGGTGCTGCTGCGCCTGGACCCGGCCGTGCACGAGGCGCTGGCGCGCTGGGCCGCGGACGACCTGCGCAGCGTCAACGCGCAGGCGGAGTTCGTGCTGCGCGAGGCGCTGCGCCGGGCCGGGCGGATGCCCGCCGACGCCGGCGACCTGCCGCGCCGCGGGCGCCCGCCCTCCGCCCGTCGCGACGGCGGCTGACGCGCGGGGGTGCGGCACCGCTCCCGCGGGGGCACAGTGGGCGCCGACGGAGCCGGCAGCGGGCCGCTCCCTGCGAGGGCACGGAGTCGCCGGTGCGAGCCATGGTCTACCGCGGTCCCTACCGCGTGCGCGCGGAGGAGAAGGAGCCCCCGCGCATCGAGCACCCGAACGACGCGATCGTGCGGGTCACCCTGGCCGCGATCTGCGGGTCGGACCTGCACCTGTACCACGGGGCGATCCCCGACACCCGGCCCGGGACGACCTTCGGGCACGAGTTCATCGGCGTCGTCGAGCAGGTGGGCCCGTCGGTGGAGAAGCTGAAGGTGGGGGACCGGGTCATGGTGCCCTTCAACATCTTCTGCGGCTCCTGCTTCTACTGCGCGCGCGGGTTGCAGTCCAACTGCCACAACGTCAACGCCAACGCGACCGCCGTGGGCGGCATCTACGGCTACTCGCACACCGCCGGCGGTTACGACGGCGGCCAGGCCGAGCACGTGCGCGTGCCGTTCGCCGACGTCGGCCCCGCGATCATCCCCGACTGGATGCACGACGAGGACGCGGTCGTCCTCACCGACGCCGCCGCCACCGGCTACTTCGGCGCGCAGCTCGCCGACATCGTCGAGGGTGACGTCGTCGTGGTGCTCGGGGCGGGCCCGGTGGGCCTGCTCGCGGCGCAGTCGGCCTGGCTCATGGGCGCCGGGCGCGTCATCGTCGTGGACCAGCTGCCCGAGCGCCTGGAGAAGGCGCGCACCATGGCCCACGCGGAGACCGTGGACTTCACCGAGCACGACGACGTCGTCGTCCACCTGAAGCGGATCACCGGGTACCTGGGCGCCGACTCGGTGATCGACGCCGTGGGCGCCGAGGCCGACGGCAACTTCCTGCAGCACGTCGCCGGGGCGAAGCTGAAGCTGCAGGGCGGGTCCCCGATCGCCCTGAACTGGGCGATCGACGCCGTGCGCAAGGGCGGCACGATCTCCGTGATGGGCGCCTACGGGCCCGTCCCGAACGCCGTGAAGTTCGGCGACGCCATGAACAAGGGCCTGACCCTGCGGATGAACCAGACGCCGGTGAAGCGGCAGTGGCCGCGGATGTTCGAGCACGTCCGCAACGGCCACCTCACGCCCCGCGAGGTCGTCACCCACCGGTTCCCGCTGGAGCACGTCGCCGAGGGGTACCACGTCTTCTCGTCCAAGCTCGACGGCTGCATCAAGCCGCTCGTCGTGCCGGGCGCGAGCTGAGGAGGGGAACCGCCGTGACCGCGTCCGAGGGCGACCGCCTGGACCACCTCGACCCCGAGGACCCCGCCTACACCTACACGGCCGTGAAACCCCCGCTGCCGGAGACCCCCGAGCAGCTGCGCGCCCGCATCCCCGGCTGGGGCGTGGACCTGGACCCCGCGGACCGCCCGGCGTTCCCGCGCGAGCGGTTCGACCCGGACCTCAACGGCGCGCACTGGGAGTTCCCCGAGCGCCAGCCCGAGCGGTTCCCCCGGGAGCGCTCGATCGAGCACGCCTTCCTGACGCCCGTGTTCGGCACCGCGACCCCGCTGAAGGGGGCCTCGGGCGCGGTGCGCCGGTACGCGTACCGCTACGGCGAGGGCCGCACCGCGCACTGGCTGCTGCTCATCGCCGCCGACCGCGTGGACGCGCTGGAGGAGACGGTGAGGTCCTTCGCGAGCCGGCACCCCGACGACCCGGTGACGGAGACCGGGGTGCGGGCCGAGCTCACCCACCACGGGCTGCGCTCGCGGTTCGGGCGGGGGCGCAGCGACGTGCACCACCAGGTGCTGGACCCGGTCGTCGTCGCCGCGCCCTGGGTGCTGGGCGGTCTCGCGGGGTACCGGGCGGTGCGGGCGCTGGTCCGGCGGGTGCGCTGACCCCCGCTCCCGCGATGCCGCTCCTCGCGGTGAACGGCTGACGCGGAGTCGGACGTGGTGGGCAACGCGTGACGTCCTCGCCGCCGAGCGGTACGTCGACCGGCCGGTCGCCCCGCCTGCCCCGCTCGCTCTCCGTCCTCCCTCCCTCCCCCCTCGTGATCTTGCGCGGGTGAGCGCTCAGCCGTGCGAGATCACCGAAGGTGAGGGGTGGGGCGCAGGTGGAGTCGCGAGGGCTGGGGCAAGTTGAGTGGAACAAGCTCAAGTCTGGCATCGTTGTGCTCAGCGAAGTCGTTCCGCACCACTCGCCCGGAGGGAGCCCCGTGGACCTCAAGCTCACCACCCGCGCCCAGGAGGCGCTGGCCGACGCGGTCGGCCGCGCCACCTCCGCCGGCCACGCGCAGGTCGAGCCCCTGCACGTCCTCGCCGCGCTCGTCGCGCAGGAGAACGGCGTGGCCGGCGCCCTGCTCGACGCCGTCGGCGCCGACCGCGCCCTGCTGGCGCGCCGCGTCGACGGCGCCCTCGCCTCGCTGCCCAGCGCCTCGGGCTCCTCCGTGGCGCAGCCGCAGCTGTCCCGCCCCGCCGTGCAGCTCATGCAGTCCGCCGGCGACGAGGCGCGCGGCCTCGACGACGCCTACGTCTCCACCGAGCACCTGCTGCTCGGCGCCGCCGCCGGGCAGTCCGCCGCCGGGGAGGCGCTGCGCGCCGTCGGCGCCACCCGCGACGCGCTGCTCGACGCGCTGCCGGACGTGCGCGGCGGCGCGAAGGTCACCTCGCCCGACCCCGAGGGCACCTACAAGTCCCTCGAGAAGTACGGCGTGGACCTCACCGAGCGCGCCCGCAAGGGTGAGCTGGACCCCGTCATCGGCCGCGACGCCGAGATCCGCCGCGTCGTGCAGGTGCTGTCCCGCCGCACCAAGAACAACCCCGTCCTCATCGGTGAGCCCGGCGTCGGCAAGACCGCCGTCGTCGAGGGCCTCGCCCAGCGCATCGTCGCCGGCGACGTGCCGGAGTCGCTGCGGGGCAAGCGCCTCGTCGCGCTCGACCTGGCCGCCATGGTCGCCGGCGCGAAGTACCGCGGTGAGTTCGAGGAGCGGCTGAAGGCCGTGCTGGAGGAGATCCAGCGCTCCGAGGGGCAGGTCGTCACCTTCATCGACGAGCTGCACACCGTCGTCGGCGCCGGTTCCGCCGAGGGCTCCATGGACGCCGGCAACATGCTCAAGCCCATGCTCGCCCGCGGCCAGCTGCGCCTGGTCGGCGCCACCACCCTCGACGAGTACCGCGAGCGCATCGAGAAGGACCCCGCGCTGGAGCGCCGCTTCCAGCAGGTGTTCGTCGGTGAGCCCAGCGTGCCCGACACCATCGGCATCCTGCGCGGTCTGCGCGAGCGGTACGAGGCGCACCACAAGGTCGCCATCTCCGACGCCGCCCTCGTGGCCGCCGCCACCCTGTCCGACCGGTACATCTCCGGCCGCCAGCTGCCCGACAAGGCCATCGACCTCGTCGACGAGGCCGCGTCCCGGCTGCGCATGGAGATCGACTCCTCGCCCGTCGAGATCGACGAGCTGCGCCGCGCCGTCGACCGCATGCGCATGGAGGAGCTCGCCCTGTCCAAGGAGGACGACGCCGCCTCCCGCGAGCGCCTCGACGCGCTGCGCGCGCAGCTGGCCGACAAGCAGGAGCAGCTCACCGCGCTGACCGCCCGGTGGGAGCAGGAGAAGGCCGGCCTGAACCGCGTCGGTGAGCTCAAGCACGAGGTCGACGAGCTGCGCTCGCAGGCCGAGCGGCTGCAGCGCGAGGGCGACCTGGGCGGCGCCAGCGAGATCCTCTACGGGCGCATCCCCGCCCTGGAGCGCGAGCTGGAGCGGGCGCAGGCCGCCGAGGGGCAGACCCAGTCCGCCGACCACAAGCCGATGGTCGCCGACGAGGTCGGCCCCGACGACATCGCCGAGGTCATCGCGGGCTGGACCGGCATCCCCGCCGGCCGCATCCTCGAGGGCGAGACCGAGAAGCTGCTGCGCATGGAGGAGTTCCTCGGCGCCCGGCTCATCGGCCAGGCGAAGGCCGTCGAGGCGGTCTCGGACGCGGTGCGCCGCAGCCGGGCCGGCGTCAACGATCCCGACCGCCCCACGGGTTCCTTCCTGTTCCTCGGCCCGACCGGTGTCGGCAAGACGGAACTGGCGAAGGCGCTCGCGGACTTCCTCTTCGACGACGAGCGGGCCATGGTCCGCATCGACATGAGCGAGTACTCCGAGAAGCACGCGGTGGCCCGCCTCGTCGGTGCGCCCCCCGGGTACGTCGGCTACGAGGAGGGCGGTCAGCTCACCGAGGCCGTGCGGCGCAGGCCGTACTCGGTGGTGCTGCTGGACGAGGTGGAGAAGGCCCACCCGGAGGTGTTCGACATCCTCCTGCAGGTCCTCGACGACGGCCGCCTGACCGACGGGCAGGGTCGCACGGTGGACTTCCGCAACGTCATCCTCGTGCTGACCTCGAACCTGGGGTCGCAGTACCTGGTGGACCCGGAGCTGTCGCGGGCCACCAAGCACGACGCGGTGATGAGCGCGGTGCGGGCGAACTTCAAGCCGGAGTTCCTCAACCGCCTCGACGACGTCGTGGTGTTCGACCCGCTGTCCACGCAGGAGCTGTCCCGGATCGTGGAGCTGCAGGTGCAGCGCCTGGCCGACCGCCTCGCCGACCGCCGGCTCACGCTGGAGGTGACCGACGCGGCGAAGGACTGGCTGGCGCTGACCGGGTACGACCCGGCCTACGGCGCCCGGCCCCTGCGCCGCCTGGTGCAGCGCGAGATCGGCGACCGCCTCGCCCGCGCGATCCTCTCGGGCGAGGTCCGCGACGGCGACACCGTGGAGGTGGACGTGGAGAACCGCGACTTCACCGTCGACCTCGACTCGCCGGACTCCGCCCGCTCCACCGGGCTCGTCGTCCGGCGCGCGGAGGCCGCCGTCAGCGCCCTCTGACGTCGGCGCCCTGCGCCGTCAGCGTCCTGTGAGGTGGCGCGCACCGCCCGCCCCGGTACCCCGGGGCGGGCGGTGCCGTCCCCGGGGCGTCAGAGCTGCTGCAGCCCCGGGTTCCCGGCCTCCACCGCGAACGAGGCGCGGGTGCGCACCGCCGCGCCGGGCTGGGAGACGTGGTCCAGCACGCGGAAGTCCGCGCGCATCTGGTCCCGCTCCAGCCGGGCCACCACGTAGCCGCGCCGGTCGTCGGCGAGCTTGAGGTCCGGGTTGTCGGCCAGCTGGTCCGCGCCGTACCCGTCGGTGCCGTCACCGCCGGAGGTGATCGAGGTGCACACCAGCTCCACGCCGACCGCCGGTGCGCCCCCGGTGGCGGGGTCGAGCGTCAGGTCCGCGGCGAAGTGCTTGTGCACGTCCCCGGTCAGGACGACCGGGTTCTCCACGCCCCGCTCGGTGAAGCCGTCCAGCAGGCGCCGGCGGTCGGCGGTGTAGCCGTCCCAGGAGTCGGGGTTGAACCCGCGCTCCGCGCCGGGGACGTAGTCGTGCTCGTGCACCATCACCTGCTGGGCGACGACGTCCCACGTGGCGCGGGAGGAACCCAGCCCGTCCAGCAGCCAGTCGCGCTGCTCGGCGCCCAGGATGGTGCGCTCCGGGTCGTCGCGCTCGGGGCCCGCCGCCGGGAACACGTCGCCGCCGGGCTGGTCGCTGCGGTACTGGCGGGTGTCCAGCACGTGGAACGACGCCAGCCGGCCCCAGTCGAGGCGGCGGAACAGGCGCATGTCCGGGCCCTGCGGCATCGCGGAACGGCGCAGCGGCATGTTCTCGTAGTACGCCTGGTAGGCGGCCGCGCGGCGGGCGGTGAACTCCTCCAGCGTCGGGTAGGGCTCCTGCTCCTCGGCGACCAGGTCCGCGTAGTTGTTCTCGAACTCGTGGTCGTCCCAGGTCACGATCCACGGCGCCACGGCGTGGGCCGCCTGCAGGTCCGGGTCCGCCTTGTACTGCGCGTGCCGCTGCCGGTAGCCGGCCAGCGTGGTCGTCTCCGGGCCGGCGTGGTCGCGGACGTTGCCGTCGCCGACGACGTACTGGTTCTTCTCGTACTCGTAGATGTAGTCGCCCAGGAAGACGACCACGTCGGGCTGCTCCTCCGCCAGGCGCCGGTAGGCGGTGAACCAGCCGTGCTCGTACTGCGCGCACGATGCGAGCGCCATCGTCAGCGGCCCGCCCCAGGTGCGCGGGTGCGGTGCGGTGCGGGTCGTCCCGGCGGGGGAGACGTGGGTGGTGCGGCCCTCGACGCGGAACCGGTACCAGTACCGGTGCCCCGGGTGCAGCCCGTCCAGCTCGACGTGCACGCTGTGCCCCAGGTGCGCCGGGGCCACCGCGGTGCCGCGCTGCACGATCCGGCGGAAACCCTCGTCGTGCGCCACCTCCCACTGCACGGGGACGTCGCGGTCCGGCATGCCGCCGCGGCCGTCCTCGGCGTACGGGTCCGGGGCCAGCCGCGTCCAGAGCACCACGCCGTCGGGGGTGGGCTCGCCGGAGGCGACGCCGAGGGTGAACGGGTCGCCGAGGGTGTACCCCTGCGGCCACGCGCCCGCGGTCAGCAGCCCGGCGCCGAGGCCGGCGCCGAGGACGGTGGCGCCACCCAGCAGGGTGCGGCGCGCGAGGGGGGGACTGACGTCGGTCACGGGGTTCTCCTGTGGTCGGCCTGTGCTCCGGCGCAGGAGCCAACCGGTCGCGGACGGCCGCGCAGCGTCACCCGCGCGGCCGGTCGGTGAACGAGGTGGCAACAGCCGTGTGCGCCGGGCAACCTCCGGTGCGGCGCGGCGGTGGCGGCACCGCGCGGGCGGCCGGCTCGCCGGTGCGGCGCCGACGGGGCAGCGTGGGGTCCGCGCCGCGCGCGGACGCGGGCGACGCGGTGGTGGACGCGGTGCAGCGGGAGGCGCGATGACGGCGGTCGGGCGGGGCCGGGAGGCTCTGCGGGGAGCGCTGCGGGTCCTGCGCGCGCGGCGACCGCGCACCCCGCTGTGGCCGACGCTGGCCTCCACGGCGCGGCTGACGGCCGCAGCGGTCGTCTCCTACCTGCTCACCCTGGCCCTGACGCGGGGCCCCGTCGACCTGACCGGTTCCCTCACCTCGCTGCTGGTCCTGCAGGCGTCGGCGACCTCCAGCGTCAGGATGGCCGTGGTCCGGGTCGGCGCCGTCCTCACCGGCGTCCTCGTCGCCGTCGCGCTGTCCACCGTGGTCGGGCTCAGCTGGTGGAGCCTGGCGGTGGCGGTCGGCTCCTCCCTGCTGCTGGCCGCCGTGCTGCGGCTGGGCCCCCAGGCGCTGGAGACGCCCATCAGCGCCATGCTCGTCCTGGCCGTGGGCGGGCAGGAGATCGCCGCGGAGACCCGCCTGGTCACCACGTTCATCGGCGCCGGGGTCGGCATCGCGTTCAGCGTGCTGCTGCCGCCGCCGGTGCCCACCCGCGACGCGGTCGGCGAGGTGCGCGCGGTCGCCCAGGAGCAGGCCGAGTGCCTGATCGCCGCCGGCACCGCCATGGCCGCCAGCCCCGTCACCGAGGCCGAGGTCGCCGACTGGCTCACGCGGGCCCGGGCTGTCGCCGCCGTGGCCGAGCGGGCCGCCACCGCGCTCGGTGACGTGCGCGACCTGCGCCGCTTCAACCCCCGCGCCCTCGCCACCGCCGACGTGGAACCCGTGCTGCGCAGCGGCCTGGAGGCCCTGGACAGCTCGCTGCTGGCGCTGCGCGCCCTGTTCGTCGCCATGCGCCAGGAAGCGCCGGCGCACGCGGCCGGCGACGACGGGTACGGCCAGGAGGTGCGGGCCGCGTTCGCCGTCGTGCTCACCGAGGTCGCCGCCTGCCTCGACGAGTTCGGGGCGCTGCTGGAGGCCGAGGCGTCCGGCGTCGAGGCGGAGGTGGAGCAGCGCCTCGCGCAGAGCCTGGAGCGGGCGGGGGAGGCGCGCGCCACCCTCACCGAGCTGCTGCTGGTGGACGCGCGCGAGCAGACCTCCCTGTGGCTGCTGCGCGGGACGGTCCTGCTGGCCGTCGAGCAGGTCCTGGTCCCGCTGGACCTGGAGACCCGCGCCCGGGTGCGCGCCGAGCGCCCCCGGCGCGATCCGCCGCTGGCCGCCACCACGCCGCTGGCGCGCCGGGTGCTGCCGCCACCCGTCGTGCGCCGGTTGCGCCGGGTGCGGGCGCTGCGCCGGGCCGCCGGGCTGGACCCTCAGCCGCCCCCTCGGCCGGACCGGAGCGTGGACCCGCGCTGACCGCCCGGCCGCACCCGCAGCCGCGCCGGGCTGCGCGGGCCCGCGCCGCTGGGTACGTTCGACCGACCGCGGGCTCCCCGCTCGACCCGGGAGCTCCCGAGCCGCCGACCCCGGGAGGCCGTGCCCCGTGACCCTGTTCCGCGACGGCGGGGTCCTCGAGACGCCCGTGCTGGACGAGGCGTCCTCCGAGGCCGTGGAGCTCTTCGGGGTGACCCTGGTCGGCGTCAGCGCCACCACGGGCGTGAAGCTGCTGTTCACCGCCGTCCTCGTGCTCGCCGTGCTGGGGCTGCGGGCCGTGGCGCGCGCCGTGGTGCGCCGGGTGCTGGGCGGGCGCGTCGCCGACCCGCGCCGGTTCTGGGCGCGGCAGGGCCTGCAGGTCATCAGCGCCGTCGTCCTCGTCCTGGGCGTCTTCTCGATCTGGGTGACGCCCGAGACGGACCTGACCACCGGCGTCGGGCTGCTCAGCGCCGGCCTCGCGTTCGCCCTGCAGCAGGTGCTGCTGTCGCTGGCCGCCTACTTCGTCATCCTGCGCGGGGACACCTTCGGCGTCGGCGACCGGGTCAGCCTCGGCGGCGTGCGCGGGGACGTCGTGCGGCTGGGGTTCCTCAAGACCACGATCATGGAGATGGGGCAGCCGCCGTCGGCCGGGCCCGGACCGGGGGGCACCGACCCCGCCGGGTGGGTGCACTCGCGCCAGTACACCGGCCGGCTGGTCACCGTCACCAACGGCGTCGTGTTCGACGAACCCGTCTACAACTACACGCGCGACTTCCCGTACCTGTGGGAGGAGATCGCGCTGCCCGTCCCCTACGACGCCGACCGCGCCCGCGCCGAGGCCGTCCTGCTCGCCGCGGCCCGCGACCACGCGGTCGTCGACGACCCGGCCGCCGAGGCCGCCCTGGCCAGGATGCGCACCCGCTACGCGATGGCCGACGCCTCGCTGGAACCGGCCGTGTACTGGCGCATCACCGACAACTGGCTGGAGATGTCGCTGCGGTTCCTGGTGCCGCACCGGGGGGTGCGCGCCGTCAAGGACGCCGTCACCCGGCAGGTCCTCGCCGGCCTGGACGAGGCGGGCATCGGCATCGCCTCCGCCACCTACGACGTCGTCGGCCTGCCGCCGCTGCGCATCGAGGAGCAGCCCGGCGGCCACCGGCAGGGCTGACCGGCCGGCGCGCAGCCCGGCAGCGCCGCCCGGGTGAACCGCTCTCGGCTGGACGGATGACGCGACGTGACGAGGGAGCACTCACGGTCATTACCCGGCGCAGCATGGTGACCGGTCGCCGACTCGGCGGTGGCCGCGCTCCCCACCCGGAGGTCCCCCTTGCCACCCGCCATCGTCGTCGTCGTGCCCGCGCACGACGAGGCGGCCCAGCTCCCCGGCACGCTGCGGGCCCTGCAGCGGCAGACGCGTCCGCCGGACCGGGTGATCGTCGCCGCGGACGACTGCACCGACGCCACGGCGGAGGTCGCCCGCGCCCTGGGGGCCGAGGTGTTCGAGACGGCCGGCAACACCGACAAGAAGGCCGGTGCCCTCAACCAGGTGTTCGCCAGCCGCTTCCGCCGCAGCGCCACGGCGCCGCGGCGCGCGGAGCGGGAACAGCCGTCCGGCGGGGGGCGCCGCTCCACCGGCGACCGCCGGTGCACCTCCGGCGCACCGGCACGCCCCGACCTCGCGGCGGACGACCACGTCCTCGTCATGGACGCCGACACCGTGCTGTCCCCCAGGTTCCTGGAGACCGCCGCCGCGTCCCTCGCGTCCGACCCGCGGATCGGCGCGGTCGGCGGGATCTTCTACGGCGACCCCGGTGCCGGCCTGCTGGGTCAGTTGCAGCGCAACGAGTACACCCGCTACGGCCGGGAGATCGCGCGCACCGGGCGCGTGATGGTGCTGACCGGCACCGGCACCCTGTTCCGGGCCGAGGCGCTGCGCCAGGTCGCCGAGCAGCGCGGCCGCGCGCTGCCGGGGCGGCCCGGGCAGGTCTACGACACCCTCGCGCTGACGGAGGACAACGAACTCACACTGGCGCTGAAGACGCTCGGCTGGCGGATGACGTCGCCCGCGGACTGCGTGGTCACCACCGAGATCATGCCGACGTGGCGGGACCTGTGGGAGCAGCGCATGCGCTGGCAGCGCGGTGCGCTGGAGAACCTGCGCCACTACGGCCTCACCCGCACGACGCTGCGGTACTGGGGGCAGCAGCTCGGCATCGGGTTCGGCGTCCTCGCCTTCCAGCTCTACCTGCTGCTGGTCCTCGTCGTGGCCGTCGACCCGGCCCTGGCGTTCGGCCTCACCCCGCTGTGGACGGGCGTGGGCCTCGTCTTCCTGACCGAGCGCCTGGTCACCGTCTGGCGCGGCGGCTGGGCGGCCAGGCTCACCGCTGCCCCCCTGGTCGTGGAGCTCGTCTACGACCTGTTCATCCAAGCCGTCTTCGTCCGCTCGCTGGTGGACCTGGTGACGGGCAGGGAGGCCCGGTGGCACCACGTCGCCGCGGCCCCCGCGACGCGTTGAGGAGCGTGTGACGTGTACGGACAGATCAGCCTCGTCAGCAGCACCGGCGGCCTGGGCACCGCCGCCCTGCTGTGGTCCGGGGCGACGGGATCGCTCCAGCTCGCCGTCGCCGGCAGCACGTTGGTGTTCGCGGCGCTCGCCGTGGGCAAGCTCCTCCCGAAGCGGGGGAGCGCGCACCGCCGCTAGGGCCACGGGCGGCGCTCGCCAGCACGTCAGCCCGGCCAGCGGGGCAGCAGCTGCCCGCCGACCTCCACCGGTTCCGCCGAGGCCACCGCGTCCAGCACCGCCAGCCGCACCGCCTCCGCCGCCGCGGCCTGCACCCGCACCAGCTCCGCCACCCGCTCCGGGCGCGCCGCCGGCAGCGGCACCGCCCCGGTGGCGAGCGCGAAGACGGTGTCGCCGTCGGAGAGGGTGTGCACCGGGTCCAGCGCCCGGGCCAGCCCGTCGTGGGCGGCCGTGGCCGTGCGCGAGACCTCCGCCGGGTCCAGCGCCGCGTCCGTGGCCACGCACGCGAGCGTGGTGTTCAGCGCCGGCCCCGAGCCCAGCGGTTCACCGGGGACCCGACCGCCGCCCGCCGCGCCCGGCGCCACCGGCACCCCGAACGCGTTCACCACGGCGATCGCCCCGACCACCGCGTCGCCCACCCGCACCGACGCCGTGCCCACCCCGCCCTTGAAGCGGCGGCCCACCACCGCCCCCGTGCCCGCGCCGACCGTCCCGCGCTCGACGCGCGCACCGGCGGGGGAGGCGGCCGCGGCCGCCGCCTCGTGGCCCATCGCCTCCGTCGGGTGGTTGCCGAACACCCCGCCGCGGCCCAGGTCGAACACGGCCGCCGCCGGCACGATCGGCACCACCTCCCGCTCGCCCGGCCCGACGCGGAAACCCCGCCCGTGCTCGGCGCACCAGCGCTGCACCCCGTGCGCGGTGACCAGGCCGTACGCGCTGCCGCCGGTGAGCACCACCGCGTCCGCCGTCGGCACCAGCGTGCGCGGGTCCAGCGCGTCCGTCTCGTGGGTGCCGGGACCACCGCCGCGCACGTCCACCCCCGCCACCGTCCCCGGCGGCGGCAGCACCACGGTGACGCCGGTGAGCCAGCCGCCGCCGCGGCGGGTCACCTGCCCCACCCGCACCCCCGGCACGTCGGTGATCGAGCCGGGGGTGGCCGAACCGGGACCGCTGCTCTCGCCGCTCACGCCCCCCATCGTGGCCCCCGCCCGGCGAACCGCCCGGGGGTGACCCCCAGCAGGCGGCGGAAGTGCCGCGTCAGGTGCGGCTGGTCGTGGAAACCCGCCAGCACCGCCGCGCTCGCCGGGCGGTGCCCGGCCAGCAGCAGCCGGCGCGCCAGGTCCACCCGCCGGGCCGTCAGGTACGCGTGCGGCGGCATCCCCACCTCGCGCCGGAACGTGCGCACCAGGTGCTCCGGGCTCGCCCCCAGCTCCCGGCCGGCCGCTGCAGCGTCACCCCCTCCACCACGTGCGCGTCCAGCAGGTCCCGCAGGCGCGCCGCCAGCGGTGCGTCCCGCCGCGGCGGGAGCGGCTCGCGGCCCTCCGGCCGCCGGCGCAACCCCGCCACCAGCAGGGCCACCCGCGCCTGCGCCTCGAACTCCTCCCCGGGCAGCGCCAGCGCCGCGTGCAGGCCCGCCACCGCGCCGCGCAGGGCGGGACCGGCCAGCGCCGGCTCGTCGACGGCCGCGCCCACCAGGCGCTCCGGCAGCGCCTGCGGTTCCAGGTACAGCACCCGCTTGCGGAACCCCGCGCCCGTCGCCGCCCGCCCGTCGTGCGGGACGTGCGGCGGCAGCACCGTGACCGCGGAGCCCAGCGCGCCGCGGTGCCGGCGGTCCAGGTCGTAGCTGACCGCCCCCTCGTCGACGAGCAGCACCGTCCAGGTGCCGTGCACGTGCATCGGGTACGCGTGGCGGGTGAAGCGGGCGTGCAGGACCTCGGCGACGCCGGGCACCGCCGGCCGCCAGCTGCGCACCACCTCGGCCGCGCTCCCCGCCGTCCCCCCGGGCACGTCAGGAACGTACAAGACGACCCCCGGTACCCGGCGCCACGCTGCCGCCGTGAACGAGACCACCCTCGACGAGGCCCCCGTCCGGTTCGACACCAAGATCGCCGTCCTCCTGCGCGAGGACCTCGCCGCCTGGCAGCGCCTGAACGTCACCGCGTTCCTGGCCAGCGGCGTCACCGCCGCCCACCCCGAACTCGTCGGCCGGCCCTACGCCGACGCCGACGGCACCGGGTACCTGGCCCTGCTGGGGCAGCCCGTGCTCGTCCTGGAGGGTTCGGCGCAGCTGCTGCGCACCGCGCACCGCCGGGCGGTGGACCGCGGCCTGCCGCTCGCGGTGTTCACCGCCGGCATGTTCGGCACCGGCCACGACGCGGCGAACCGGGCCGTGGTCGCCGCCGCGCCCGGCGATCGGCTCGACCTCGTCGGCATCGCGCTGCACGGTGCGCGCGGCCGCGTCGACAAGGTCGTCAAGGGGGCGCGCCTGCACCCGTGAGCGCCGGGACCCGGCGCGCCGCTCCCCGCCCAGCGGGTGAGCCGGATCACCCCGCACGGCGGCCGGGGAGTTCGTGGCCCGGGAGCGCGCAGCGTGGTTAGTCTGCGAGCACAGGATCTCTCGACGACGAGGAGCCCACGTGCAGACGACACGACGCGGTGCGCTGGGGGCCGCGCTGGGTGCGGGGGCGGTGGTGCTGAGCGGGTGCGCCGCCGGTGCCGCCGGCGACTCCGTGAACCAGCAGCCCCTCAAACCCCGGGCCGACGGCCCGATCACCCTCACCTACTGGGCCTGGCTGAAGGACCTGCAGTCGGTGTGCGACCTGTGGAACGCCGAGAACCCCGACGTGCAGGTCAAGGCCGTGTGGAGCGGCGCCGGCACCAACGGCGGGTACACCCGCATGTTCGGGGCGCTCGCCGCCGGCGGCGGGGCGGACATCGCCCAGGTCGAGTTCCAGGTGCTGCCCAGCTTCCTGCTGCAGAACGGCCTCGTGGACCTCTCCCGGTACGGTTTCCGGAAACACCTCGACGATTACCGGGAAGGCGACATCGCCCGCGTCTCCGTCGGCGACAGCGTCTTCGGCGTCCCCCAGGACACCGGGCCGATGGGCTGGTTCTACCGGCGCGACGTCCTCGACGCGATCGGCGCGACCCCGCCGGCCACCTGGCCGGAGTGGGCCGACCTCGCGCGCGCCGTCAAGGAGGCGAACCCGGCGCACCGGCTGGAGGGGTTCAGCATCAACGACCCCAACGTGTTCACCAGCCTGTGCATGCAGGCCGGAGCCGCCTGGTTCACCCCCGACGGGGACGAGTGGGTCGTCGACCTCACCGGCGGGCCCACCCGCACGGTCGCGGAGTTCATGGACACCGCCTTCACGGAGGACCTCTACAACACCGCGCTCGCACCCTTCTCCTCCGGCTGGACCGCCGCGGCGGCCGAGGGCTCCATCGCGGCGCTCACCACCGGCTCCTGGGGCGACGCCCTCGTGCAGAGCGTCGGCGGCACCTCCGGGCTGTGGGGCGTGGCGCCCCTGCCGGTGTGGCCGGACACCGGCTACGGCTCGGCCACCCTCGGCGGCTCCACCGCCGCGGTGCTCGCCACCTCCCAGCACCCCGCCGAGGCGATGGACTTCATCCACTGGATGACGACCGACCCGCGCGCCATCGACGCCCAGATCGAGAACTGCGGCATCGGCTGGTCGCCGTCCCCGGACTACATCGGTGCCTCCCGCCAGCAGCCGTCGGAGTTCTTCGGCGGTCAGAACTACAACGAGGAGGTGTTCGTGCCCGCCGCCGACGCCCAGAACCCCGACTGGGTCTGGTCACCGATCTTCATCGAGCTCAACGACGCGCTCTCCGCCGTCTTCCGCGAGCGCGGCACCGGTGGGCGGCCCATCGTCGACGCCCTGCCCGCCGTGCAGGAGCAGACGCTGACCATCATGCGCGAGAAGGGCCTGCGGGCCCGGGCCGGGAGCACCTCGTGAGCGCCCCCGCGGCGCCCGCCGCGCGCAGCACGGGCGCGCGGCCGGTGGTCTCGCGGCGGCGCCCCGCCCGCGCGGACCGCGCCCAGCGCCGCGCCCCCTGGCTGCTGCTCGCACCCTTCCTCGTCCTGTTCGCCCTGACGTTCGTGCTTCCCATCGTCTACGCGATCGGGCAGAGCTTCACCAGCGTCGAGCGCCAGGGCCTCTTCGGCGAGGAGGGCATCACCTCCCGCTTCGCCGGGCTGGACAACTACGAGAGGGCCCTGGGGGACCCCGCGTTCGTCGACTCCATCTGGCGGGTGCTGCTCTTCGGCGTCGTCCAGGTGCCCGTGATGATCGTCGCGGTGACGATCCTCGCCCTGCTCCTGGAGTCCGCGTCGGCGAAGTGGCCCGCCTTCTTCCGCGCCGCCTACTTCGCCCCGTACGGCATCCCCGGCGTCATCGCCAGCATCCTGTGGTCGTTCCTCTACCTGCCGGGCTTCTCGCCGATCGTCGCGGGCCTGCAGGCGCTCGGGTTCGCCCCGGACTTCCTGGGACCGCAGACGGTCCTGTGGTCCATCGCCAACATCGTCACCTGGTCCTACGCCGGCTACAACATGCTGATCGTCATCGCGCAGCTGAAGGCCATCCCCGGTGAGGTCTACGAGGCGGCGAAGGTCGACGGCGCCGGCCCGTTCCGCCTGGCCTGGTCCGTCCAGCTGCCGCTGATCCGCCCCGCCTTGGTGCTCACGACCGTCTTCTCCATCATCGGCACGCTGCAGCTGTTCGCCGAGCCGCAGGTGATGCGCGCGGTCTCCCCGGCGATCGACGTGAAGTACACCCCGAACTTCGCGGCCTACTCCTCGGCGTTCTCCTACAACGACTACGGCGTCGCCGCGGCGCAGGCCGTCGTCATCGCCCTGGCCGCGTTCGTCCTGTCGTTCGTCTTCCTGCGACTCGTCTCCCGGAGGGACTCGTGACCGTCGTCCGCCCCGAGGAGGACCGCCTCACCACCGAGGTCGGCGTGCAGCGCGCCCCCCGGCGCGGCGCCACCCGCCCGCCGGCGGCGCGCACCATCATCGTCACCGCGGTGCTGGCGCTCGTCGCCGTCTACTTCCTCGTCCCCGTGTACTGGGTGGTCGTCGCCGCCTCGAAGTCCACCGAGGACCTCTTCACCACCAACGGGTTCTGGTTCGCCGGCTTCCAGCTCTTCGAGAACATCGGGCAGGTCTTCGCCTTCGACGACGGCCTCTTCGTGCGCTGGTTCCTCAACAGCCTGCTCTACGCCGGGGGCGGGGCGCTCGTGGCGACCTACCTCGCCGCCGCCGGCGGGTACGCGCTGGCGGTGTACGACTTCAGGGGCCGCAACCTCGTGTTCGGTCTCGTCCTGGGCGGTGTGCTCGTGCCGGGCACGGCCACCGCGCTCCCGCTGTTCCTCATGTTCAGCAACATGGGCCTGACCGACAGCTACCTCGGTGTCCTGCTGCCCAGCTTCGTGTCGCCGTTCGGGTTCTTCCTCTGCCGCATCTTCGCCGGAGCGGTGGTCCCCGCCTCGCTCGTGGAGTCGGCCCGCCTCGACGGGGCCGGTGAGCTGCGCATCTTCCACACCTTCGGGTTGCGGATGATGGTGCCGGCCCTGGTGACGGTCTTCCTCTTCCAGTTCGTGGGCATCTGGAACAACTACCTGCTGCCGCTCATCATGCTCGCCGACGAGCAGCTGTACCCGATCACCGTGGGCCTGGTGAACTGGCGCGCCCAGACCGACCGGCTCCCGGAGTTCTACGAGCTCACCACCGCCGGTGTCCTCGTGTCCGTGGTCCCGCTCATCGTCCTCATGGTCGTGCTGCAGCGCTTCTGGCGCGGTGGCCTCACCGAGGGCTCCGTCAAGGGCTGAGCACCGGCGCGGCGGCCGGGGGACCGGCC
>NZ_JBBBEM010000048.1:0-20812 GCF_037154035.1 Kineococcus sp. G2
GGCGGCCGGGGGACCGGCCGCCGCGCGTCAGTCCGCCGCCGGCGCCTGCACCGGCAGCACGACCGCGGGCCGCACCCCCACCGGCTCGCGCACGTCCACCGCGACCCCGCGCACGTCCACGGTGTCGCGCAGGTCCACGGGGCGCTGCGGGCCGCGGCCGCGGCGCATCGCCGCCAGCAGCACCTCCGTCGCCTCCCCGTCGCCGGCGCAGCGGAACAACCCCGACGTCCACACCCGGGCCGCCTCGTCGCAGCGGCCGTGCCGGGCCAGCTCCTCACCGAGGAGCTCGTACACCTCCGCGTCCTCGGGCCGGTCCGCCAGGACCTCCTCCACCAGCGCGAGCGCCTCGCGCAGGTGCCCGCGCAGCAGCAGCGCCGAGACCACGTAGCAGCGCGTGTCCGGGGCGACGTGGTCCCCGGTCTCCAGCGCCCGGCGCGCCAGCCGCAGCGCCCGGCGCGCGTCACCGGCGTAGGCGGCGTGCTCGCTGGCCGCCACCAGCAGCCGCGCCGGCGAGACGGTGTCCCCCGGGACCGGGCGACGGGCCCACCCCTCCAGCAGCGTCGCCACGGCGCGCTGCCCGTACGCGTCCGTCGCCGCGCTCAGCTCCACGGCCTCCAGGTCGGAGTCGTTCACAGGTGCTCGCACCCTGGCGAACCTAGCCGCGCACGCACCGCGCGTCTGCCCCGCGGAGCGCTGCGGAGGCCGTCTTCAACCGTTCGGCGCAGTGGTGCGCCTCACACCCCCTCGACCGCCTCCTCGGTCGCCCCCGCGGCCGTCGGCGCCGCCGCACCGCCGTCCAGCTCGACCACCACCGGGGCGTGGTCGGAGGCCCCCTTGCCCTTGCGCTCCTCCCGGTCGATCGTCGCCCCGCTCACCCGCGCCGCCAGAGCCGGCGAGCCCAGGACGAAGTCGATGCGCATGCCCTGCCGCTTCGGGAAGCGCAGCTGCGTGTAGTCCCAGTACGTGTAGGTGCCCGGCCCGGGCGCGTGCGGGCGCACCACGTCGCCGAACCCGGCCGCCTCCAGCGCGCGGAACGCCGCCCGCTCCGGCTCCGAGACGTGCGTGGCGCCGGCGAAGAAGGACGGGTCCCACACGTCCTCGTCCCGCGGCGCGATGTTGAAGTCGCCCACCAGCGCCACCTGCGCCGCCGGGTCCTGCGCCAGCCAGCCGCGCCCGGCGTCGCGCAGCGCCTCCAGCCACAGCAGCTTGTACGCGTAGTGCGGGTCGTCCAGGCCCCGGCCGTTGGGCACGTACAGGCTCCACACCCGCACCCCGCCGCAGGTCGCGCCGATCGCGCGCGCCTCCACCACCGGCGGCACCCCGAACCCGGGCACGTCCGGCGAGAACGACGTGGCCACGTCCTCCAGCCCCACCCGGGACACCAGCGCCACGCCGTTCCACTGCGACAGCCCGTGGTGCGCCACCTCGTAGCCGATGTCGGTGAACGCGTCGAAGGGGAACTGCTCGTCCTTGCACTTGGTCTCCTGCAGCGCGAGGACGTCGACGTCGCTGCGGTCGATCCACGCCAGGACGCGGTCCAGGCGGGCACGGACGGAGTTCACGTTCCAGGTGGCCAGGCGCACGGCCCGGACGTTACCGCCGCCGCCCGGAGCCCACCCGGCCACCGCCTAAGCTCGTGCCCCGTGAGCACCCCCACCGCCGAGCGCGAGCGCCTCGCCGCCCTCATCGCCGAGAGGGCCGTCGTGCACGGCCGCGTGACGCTGTCCAGCGGCGAGGAGGCCGACCACTACGTCGACCTGCGCCGGATCACCCTGGACGGCGAGGCGTCCGCCCTCGTCGGGCCGGTGCTGCTCGACCTCGTCGCCGACTGGGACTTCCAGGCCGTGGGCGGGCTGACGATGGGCGCCGACCCGGTGGCGCTGGCCGTGGTGCACGCCGCCAACGCGCGCGGCTGGGCCGCCGCGCACGGCGGTGCCCCCCTGGACGCGTTCGTGGTGCGCAAGGCGGAGAAGGCCCACGGTCTGCAGCGGCGCGTCGAGGGTCCCGACGTGGCCGGGCGGCGCGTGCTGGCCGTGGAGGACACCTCCACCACCGGCGGGTCCGTGCTCACCGCCGTCGCCGCGCTGCGCGAGGCCGGCGCGGAGGTCGTCGGCGTCGTCGTCATCGTCGACCGCGCCACCGGCGCGAAGGAGCGCGTGGAGGCCGAGGGCCTGCCGTACCGCGCCGCCTACTCCCTGGCCGACATCGGGCTGGGCGGCTGACGTGGGCACCGCCGGCACCGTCGTCCTCGTCGTCCTGCTGCTGCTCGTCGCCGTCGCGGTCGCCTACGCGGCGGCCGCCCGCGCCTCCCTGGTGCGCCTGCGCGACCTGGCCGTGGAGGCCGGGGCGCTGGCCGAGCAGCGCCGCAGCCGCCTGGCGGAGCTGACCCTGCACTCCGGCGGCCAGCCCGACGAGGGCACCCGCCGCGCCATCGCCGACACCGAGCACCGCCTGGCCGGGGACCTCGCCTTCCACGCCGCCACCGTGCGCGCCTACGACGAGCGCCTGGCGCGGGTGCCGGCCTCCTGGGTGGGCGCCCTGACCGGCCTGCACCCGCTGGGCGGCTCGGCCGAGCGCGAGCGCTGAGCGCCCTGGTCCCGCCCCCGCCCCCTCCGGAGCCCTCCCGGGCGCCGTTGCCGGCTGCGCTGGTGGCGGCGCTGCCCGTGCTGCGCTGCCCCGTGTGCGGGCAGGGGCTCGCCGCGGACGCCCGGCGGCTGGTGTGCCCCGCCGGGCACAGCGCCGACGTGGCCCGCCAGGGGTACGTCAACCTCTCCGGCGGCGGTCGCGCCCACCCCGGTGACACCGCGGACATGGTCGCCGCCCGCGAGCGCTTCCTCGCCGCCGGCCACTACGCGCCGGTGGCCGCCGCGCTGGCCGAGCTGGCGGCCGAGCTGGTGCCCGGCGCCGGCCGGGTCGTCGACGTCGGCGGCGGCACGGGCTACCACCTCGCGCACGTCCTCGACGCCCTGCCCGCCGCCGGCGGGGTGTGCCTGGACACCTCCGCGCCCGCCCTGCGCCGGGCCGCGCGCGCCCACCCGCGCGCCGCGGCCGTCGGCGCCGACGTGTGGCGCCCCCTGCCGCTGGCCGACGGCGGCGCGGACCTGGTGACCACGGTGTTCGCCCCGCGGGGTGCGGCGGAGGTGGCGCGGGTGCTGCGCCCGGGCGGCACCTGGGTGGTGGTGACGCCGCTGCCGGGGCACCTGGAGCAGGTGCGCGGCGCGCTGGGGATGCTGGGGGTGGAGGAGCGCAAGCAGGAGCGGCTGGCCGCGGACCTGGCGTCCTTCGCGCCCGCCGCCGCGCGGGAGCTGACCGCGGTGCGCCCGCTGGGGCGCGGGGCGCTGCGCGACCTGGTGCTCATGGGGCCCAGCGCCCACCACGTGGACGCCGCCGGCCTGGACGAGCGGCTGGCCGCGCTGCCGGACGTCGTGGAGGTCACCGTCGCGGTGCACCTGACCGCCGTCACCCGCCCCGCCTGACCCGACCACCCCCTCGCCCCACGGTGATCAAGGAAGTGGCAACTTCCTTGATCACCGCGGGAGGGGTGGCGGGGTCGGGTCGGTGGGGAGGGGGGCGGGGTCAGGGGAGGGGGCGCACGGCGGGGCCCAGGTCCACGAGGGCGTCGGTGAGGGGTGCGGCCAGGCCCGCGGCGGCCAGCTCGGCCTCCAGGGCGCAGCGCCCGCCGGCCGGCACCGCCACCACCGCGCTCCAGCCGTCCGCGCCCCACGCCACGTCCTCCACGGCGTGCCGGCGGCGCAGCTCGGCCTCCACTCGCCCGGCCCCCGCCAGCGGTGCGCGCACCCGCACCAGGTCCACCCGCCGCCGGTGCACGAGCCCGGCCTCGGCCAGCGCCCCCGCCACCGCACCGCCGTAGGCGCGCACCAGCCCGCCGGTGCCCAGCAGCACCCCGCCGAACCAGCGCACCACCACGGCCACCGCGCCCGTCACTCCGGCGCCGTCGAGCGCGGCGAGCATCGGTGCACCGGCGGTGCCGGCGGGCTCGCCGTCGTCGCTCGCGCGCCGCACCTCGCCGTCCTCGCCCAGCACCCGCGCCGAGCAGTGGTGCCGCGCGTCGGGGAACTCGCGGCGCGCGGCGGCCACGACGGCGTCCGCGGCGGCCTCGTCGGGCACCGGCTCCAGGACGCACAGGAAGCGGGAGCGCTCCACGAGCGTCTCCGTGCGCACCGCGCGCGCCGGGACCGGGCGCGGCCGGCTCACCGGGAGCGCGCCGCGCGGCGGCGGCGCAGCGCCCCGGCGACCGGCGCGACCACCGAGAAGACGATCGCGGTGCCGGCGATCGCGTACGCCAGCGTGCGGATCCACGGCAGCGAGTCGGCGGCGTACCCGGCGAGCACGAGCAGCGCCCCCCACGTCAGCGCGCCCACCACGTTGGCGGTGGCGAACGCGGCGTACGGCATGGCGGCGGTGCCGGCGATGATCGGCGTGAACGCCCGCAGCCACGGGATGTAGCGGCACGCCACGACGGCGAACCAGCCGTACCTCGCGTAGAACGCCTCCGCACGCGGCAGGTGCTGGGCGGCCCTGCCCGCCCGGCGCAGCAGCCACGGACGCCCCAGCCGCCGCCCGGACCAGTACCCGACGGTGTCGCCGAGGATCGCGGCCAGCGTCACCCCCACCACGAGCACCGTCAGCGACAGCGGGCTGTCGTCGCGCGCGGCCAGCAGCCCGGCGGTGAAGAGCACGGTGCTGCCGGGCAGCCAGAAGCCCACGAGCGTGCCGGTCTCGGCGAAGACGATGCCGAAGACGAGGGTGTAGACGCCGAGGGCGCCGAGGTGCTCCAGCTGCGGGTCGGCGAGCTGCGCGAACCAGTCGGACACCCCGCGATCCTCGCAGGTCCTCGCCGCGGGCCCGGGGCGCGGCGGGTGCCCGGGGGGAGGTCAGGGGGCGGCGGGGGCGTCGGCCAGGGCGGCCAGGCGGGTGCGCTCGGCGTCGGTGAGCCGGCGCGGGCGGCCGGTGGCGAAGTCGTAGGAGACGCAGGTGGTGGCGGCGCGCACGTACGTGCGCGGGCCGTCCGCGGCCGGCGGTTCCGGTTCACGCACCTCGTAGCGCACCTGGAAGCTGGCGCCGCCCACCCGGTCCACCCACAGGTCCACCGCGACGGGCTCGGTGCGGTAGTCCAGCGGCAGCAGGTAGTCCACCTCGTGGCGGGCCACCACCATGCCCGTGGCCAGCATCGGTGCCGAGCCGTCCGCGGCGGGCACCCCGAAGGCGCGCACGCGCGCCTCCTCCAGGAGCCGGAGGACCTCGACGTTGTTGACGTGGCGGTAGGCGTCCATGTCGCCCCACCGCAGGGACAGCAGCTGCTCGGAGCGGGGCACCGCGCCATGGTGCCCGGTGCGTCTCAGCAGTGGTTCTCGGGGGTGGTCTCGTCCACGCGCAGGGTCGTCTGGGCGGGCAGCGGCGGCGCGGCGCGGCGCTGCTTGCGGCGGGCGTTGAGCAGCTCCAGGCCGACGGGGACCACGCACAGCACCACGAGGATCAGCAGGCCGATCTCGACGTTGTCCCGGATGAGCGGGATGCCGCCGAGCAGGTAGCCCAGGACGGTCACGCCGGTGCCCCACAGCACGGCGCCCACGGCGGAGAAGACGAAGAACGTGCGCCGGGGCATGCGCCCGGCACCCGCCGCGACCGTGATGAAGGTCCGCACGACCGGCACGAAGCGCGCCAGGATGATCGCCCGCGCCCCGTAGGTCGCGAAGAACGACTGCGTCCGCTCGATGTGCTGGCGCTTGAAGATCCGCGAGCCCGGCCGGTCCAGGACGGCAGGCCCCGCCTTCCGGCCGATCTCGTAGCCCAGGACGTTGCCGGCGAACGCCGCGACCGACAGCACCGCGCACACGAACCAGATGGAGTGCGGGACGTGGCCCTCGCGGGTGAACAGGCCGAGCGTGAACAGCAGCGAGTCGCCCGGCAGGAAGAAGCCGATCAGCAGCCCGCACTCGGCGAAGACGATGGCCGCGGCGCCCCACAGGGCCGCGCCGCCCAGGGTGTCCAGCAGGGACGAGGCCTCCAGCCAGTCCGGCAGCACGGCGTGAGCGGTGGGCAGGGCAGCCGAGAACTCGGCGAGGAGGGGCACGTCCCCAGGGTAGGTCGGCCTCCGCGGCCCGGGAACCGCCCGGGCTGAGGATCAGCCGTGAGGCTGACGGGGAGGTCCTGCGGACGGCGGTGGCCTCCACCCCGGGGTGGAGACCACCGCCGCCGGACGGGTGATCGCGCTCAGCCGGTCGTGCTCAGACGGTGCGGGCGGTGGGGTCCCAGTCCGCCGGCAGCGGCTCGGCCGCCTCGACGGTGCTGGCCACGTCGACGAACTGCCGGCTCCTGATCGACTCGTCGATGGAGACCAGCACGTCCACGACGTGGTGGGCCAGCGCGCCCTGCACGCGGTGCGGGCGCCCGGCGCGGATCGCGCGCGCCATCTCCAGCACGCCGGTGCCTCGGGTGGAGGTGGCCTTCGTGGAGGCCAGCAGCTCCCACTCCTCCGAGCCGGTGCGCCGGATGCGCACGTCGCCGTCGAAGTTGTTCGGGTCCGGCACCTCCAGGGTGGCCTCGGTGCCGGTGATCTCCACGAAGCCGTGCCGCTGCAGCGGGGAGTCGAAGCTGAGGATGCTCTGCGAGCTCTGCCCGCTCTCGAACTGCGCCAGGGCGCTGACGTGGGTGGGCACCGTCACCTCGAAGCTCTCGCCCGCCTTGGGGCCGGAGCCGATGACGCGGGAGGCGCGCGACTTCGAGCCGATCGCGGCGACCGCCGCCACGGGCCCGAACGCCTGCACCAGGAGGGTGAAGTAGTACGGGCCGATGTCGAACAGCGGGCCGGCGCCGTGCTGGAACAGGAACGCCGGGTTGGGGTGCCAGGACTCCGGGCCGGGGGACTGCATGAGCGTCAGCGCGCTCAGCGGGGTGCCGATGTCGCCGCGGCGGATCGCGGCCAGCGACGTCTGCAGCCCGGCGCCCAGGAAGGTGTCGGGCGCGCAGCCCAGCCGCACGCCCGCGGCGGCCGCCTGGGCGACGAGGGCCTCGCCGCCGGCGCGGTCCAGCGCGATGGGCTTCTCGCTCCACACGTGCTTGCCGGCGGCGATGGCCGCGGAGGAGACCTCCACGTGCGCGGCGGGGATCGTCAGGTTGACGACGACCTCCACGTCCTCGTTCTGCAGGACCGCGTCGATGCCGCCGTGGTGGGGCACGCCGTGCGCCTCGGCCCGGGTCTTCGCCGCCTCGGGGAAGAGGTCGCCGATCGCGTGCACCTGCACGTCGGGGAAGGCGGTGAGGTTCTCCAGGTAGGTGCCGGAGATGACGCCGGCGCCGATGATGCCGATGCCGACGGGGCCGGTGCGGGGCTCGGGGGCGCTCACGCCTGCGCCCCCTTCCCGGCGAGGTAGGCGTAGCCGCCGGCGACGGCGTCGAAGACGTCGCCGGTGGTGTCGTCGAGCTCGACGACGCCCAGCTGCACGCCGGAGGAGGCGGCCAGGATCGCGGCGACGTCGATGGACCCGGCGCCGAGGGCGACCTGGTTCTTCGTCTCGCGGGTGCCGTCGCCGTCCTTCAGGTGCACGGCCTTGACGCGTTCACCCAGCCGGCCCAGCAGGGCCGCGGGGTCCTGGCCGCCGACGGCGACCCAGTAGGTGTCGACCTCCAGCGCCACGGCGTCGTCGAGGGAGTCGGCGAGGACCTCCAGGGCGGTGCGCCCGCCGATGAGGTTCTCCAGCTCGAACCAGTGGTTGTGGTAGCCGATGGTGACGCCGGCGTCGGCGGCGCGGCGGGCGGCGGCGTTCAGCTCGGCGGCGATCGCGGCGACGTCCTCGGCCGTGGTCCAGCGCTCGGGGTCCACGAACGGCTCCACGACGAGCGTGGTGCCGGTGGTGGCGGCCGCGGCGAGGACCTCCTCGACGTCGCCGCCGACGACCTTGGCGTGGGTGCTGGGGGCGCTCAGGCCGTGGGCGGCCAGCGCCGGCGCCAGCTTCGGCGCCCACTCGGTCAGGCCGAACGGCTCGACCTTGCGGAAGCCGATGGCGGCCAGGCGGGCCAGGGTGCCGTCGGTGTCGGCCGCCAGCGCGTCGCGGACCGTGTACAGCTGCACGGAGATCTTGTCGGTGTCGAGCACGTCGTCCTCTCGGGTCTTCGCCGGGTCCGGTCGGACGGCGCGACCCGCGGGCGACGCTGCACCGAACCGGTTAAGCCCACGGTACGGCGCTGAACCGCCCCGGCGCCACCCCCCTGCGCCGGACCGTCCCCGCCGCGCACCGACGTCCCCCGTTACCGTCGGGGCGTGACCGCGGACCTGACCGGCGACGAGCTGCGCTTCCTGCAGGAGACCTTCGACCTGGCGCGCGAGGGGGGCGCGGCGGCGCTGGCCGAGCGCCTCGAGAGGGGCGTGCCGGTGGACCTGACGAACTCCTCCGGCGACACGCTGCTGATCCTGGCGGCCTACCACCGCCACGAGGACGTGGTGCGGGTGCTGCTGGAGCGCGGCGCCGACCACTCCCGCGTCAACGACAAGGGCCAGACCGCGCTGGGCGCCGCCGTCTTCCGCCAGGACGAGGCGGTCGTGCGGGTGCTGCTGGCCGCCGGTGCCGACCCCGAGCTGGGCCGGCAGTCCGGCGTCGCCGTGGCGCAGGTCTTCGACCTGCCGCAGATGCTGGCGATCCTGCGGGGGGAGTGAGCCGGGTGCGGAACCGGCAGCCCCGCCGCCGCGCCACCGCGTTCACCGGCCTGCTCGCCGGCCCGCTCGCTCTCCTGCTCACCGGGTGCGGCGCCGCCGGCGCCGCGGACGGCGACACCCTCACCGTGTTCGCCGCCGCCTCCCTGCAGGAGGTCTTCACCGGCCTGGCGGAGGACTTCGAGCGCGAGCACCCCGGCGTCGACGTCGTCCTCAGCACGGCCGGCTCCGCCGACCTGGCCACCCAGGTCGTCGAGGGCGCCCCCGCCGACGTCTTCGCCTCCGCCGACGGGGAGACGATGCGGCGCGTCGCCGACGCGGGCCTGACCGCCGGCGAGCCGGAGGTGTTCGCCACCAACGTCCTGGCCATCGCCACCCCCGCCGGCAACCCCGCCGGCGTCACCTCCTTCGCCGACCTGGCCCGCCCCGGCCTGGCGGTCGTCGTGTGCGCGCCGCAGGTGCCGTGCGGGGCCGCCGCGGAGCGCGTGCAGGAGGCCACCGGCGTGGCGCTCTCACCCGTCAGCGAGGAGTCCTCCGTCACCGACGTCCTCGGCAAGGTCAGCACCGGGCAGGCCGACGCCGGCCTCGTCTACGCCACCGACGTCGCCCGCGCCGGCGACGCCGTCACCGCCGTGCCGTTCCCCGAGGCGGCCGGTGCCGTCAACACCTACCCCGTCGCCGCCCTGCGCGACGCCGCCGACCCGGCGCTGGCCGCGGAGTTCGTCGACGCCGTCACCGGCGCGGCGGGCCGGGCGGCGCTGGCCGCCGCCGGCTTCGGGGTGCCCGGCGCGTGAACCCCGTCAGCCGTCGCGGGCGCCGCGCCGGCGAGCCCGTCGGCGGCGCCCTGCCTGCCTGGGTGCACGTGCCGGCCGCCGCCGGGCTGCTGCTGGTGCTCGTGCCGCTGCTCGCGATCGTCGCCCGCGTCGACTGGCCGCGCTTCGGCGAGCTCGTCACCTCCCCGTCGTCGCTGGCGGCCCTGCGGCTGAGCCTGCTGACCGCCACCGCCAGCACCGCCTGCTGCCTGCTGCTGGGGGTGCCGATGGCGCTGGTGCTGGCCCGCGGCGCCTTCCCCGGCCTGCGGGTGCTGCGCTCGGTGGTGCTGCTGCCGCTGGTGCTGCCGCCCGTCGTCGGCGGCCTGGCCCTGCTGTACGCGCTGGGCCGGCGCGGGCTGCTGGCCCCCGCGCTGGAGCTGCTCGGGGTGCGCATCGCGTTCAGCACCGTCGCCGTCGTGCTCGCCCAGACGTTCGTGTCCCTGCCGTTCCTCGTCCTCAGCGCCGAGGGTGCGCTGCGCACCGCGGGGCAGCGCCACGAGCGCGTCGCCGCCACCCTGGGCGCCCGGCCCGGGCGGGTGCTCACGCGGGTGACGCTGCCGCTGGTGGCGCCCGGCCTGGCCTCCGGCGCGGTGCTCGCCTTCGCCCGCTCCCTGGGTGAGTTCGGCGCCACCCTGACGTTCGCCGGCAGCCTGGAGGGCGTCACCCGCACCCTGCCGCTGGAGATCTACCTGCAGCGCGAGAGCGACCCGGACGCGGCCGTCGCGCTCGCGCTGGTGCTCGTCGCGGTCAGCGTCGTCGTCGTGGTGGGCGTGCGCGGGCGCGAGGGGCGCCGCGGCCCGTGAGCGCGCGGGTGAGCCCGGAGGTGGCGCCGAGCCCGGCGGCGGGCCTGGAGGTGGCCGTGCGGCACGACCCGCGCGGCCTCGCCGTGGACCTCGCCGTGCCGCCCGGGCAGGTCCTCGCCGTGCTCGGCCCCAACGGCGCCGGCAAGTCCACCCTGCTGGACCTGCTCGCCGGGCTGCTGCGCCCCACCGCCGGGCGCATCGCCCTCGACGGGCGCCTGCTCACCGCCGCCGGCGCCACCGGGCGCGAGGTGCTCGTGCCCGCCCACCGCCGCGGCGTGGCGCTGCTCGCGCAGGACCCGCTGCTGTTCCCGCACCTGAGCGTCGCCGACAACGTCGCCTTCGGCCCCCGCAGCGCCGGCGCGCCCCGCCGCGAGGCGCGCGAGCGGGCGCAGCGCTGGCTGGACGCCGTCGGCGCCGGGCACCTCGCCGGGCGCCGGCCGCGCCGGCTGTCCGGCGGGCAGGCCCAGCGCGTCGCGATCGCGCGCGCCCTGGCCACCCGGCCGCGCCTGCTGCTGCTCGACGAGCCGATGGCCGCGCTCGACGTCACCGCCGCCCCCGAGGTGCGGCGCGTGCTGCGCGAGGTGCTGCGCGGCGGGCAGCACCCCGAGCGCCCCGGCGGCGTCGTCCTCGTCACCCACGACCTGCTGGACGTCCTGGCCCTCGCCGACCGCGTCGCGGTGCTGCAGGACGGCCGCGTCGCCGAGCGCGGCGACGTGCACGAGGTCCTCACCCGGCCCCGCAGCGCGTTCGCCGCCGGCATCGCCGGGCTCGTCCTGCTCACCGGGCGCGCCACCGCCGACGGCCTGCGCACCGCCGACGGCACGCTCGTCGCCGGGGTCGTCGACGACGGCTGCCCGCCGGGGGAACCGGCGGTCGCGGTCCTCGACCCCGCCGCCGTCGCCGTGCACGCCGCCGACCCCGGCGGCAGCCCCCGCAACCGCTGGCGCGTCACCGTCACCCAGCTCGAACCGCGCGGGCGCGCGGTGCGGGTGCGCGGGGTCCGCGGGCCGCTGGAGCTGTTCGCCGACGTCACCGTGGAGGCGGCCGCCGAGGCCCGGCTGGCCCCCGGCGACGAGGTCCACTTCGTCGTGAAGGCCACCGCGGTGCGCGTGCACCCCGCCGGTTGAACCCCACCGGTTGAACCCCGCCGGTTGAACCCCGCCGGTTGAACCCCGCCGAGCGGGGGAGGGGCTGTGCGTCGAACGGGTGACGCGGAGGTGCTCGGGGCGTCCCTAGGGTCGGCCCGTGCTCGTCCTCGACTCCATCACCCGCCGCTTCGGCGACCGCCTGGCGCTGGACGCGGTCAGCCTCGCCGTGCCGGACGGGCGCATGGTCGGTTTCGTCGGCGCCAACGGCGCCGGGAAGACGACCACCATGCGCATCGCCCTGGGCGTGCTGGCCCCCGACTCCGGCACCGTCACCTTCCGGGGCTCGGTCCCCGACCTCGCGCAGCGCCGCCGCTTCGGCTACATGCCGGAGGAGCGGGGCCTGTACCCCAAGGGCCGGCTGCTGGAGCAGCTGGTGTTCCTCGCCCGCCTGCACGGCGTGGACCGCGCCGTCGCCACCGCCCGCGCACTGGAGCTGCTGGAGCGCCTCGGCCTCGGTGAACGGGCGCAGGACAAGCTCGAGTCGCTCTCGCTGGGCAACCAGCAGCGCGTGCAGGTCGCCGCCGCCCTGGTGCACGACCCCGAGCTGCTCGTCCTCGACGAGCCGTTCTCCGGGCTGGACCCGCTGGCCGTGGACGCCATGGCGGAACTGCTGCGCGAACGGGTCCGCGCCGGGGTGGGCGTGCTGTTCTCCAGCCACCAGCTCGACCTCGTGGACCGCCTGTGCGACGAGCTCGTCATCCTCGCCGGTGGGCGCGTCGTGGCCGCCGGGGAACCGGAGGAGCTGCGCCGCGCCCGCGCCGGTTCCCGCTACGCCCTCGCCGCGAACGGCCCGCTGGACTGGGTGGGCGACGTGCCCGGGGTCCGGCTGGTGGAGTCCGCGCCCGGCCGCGCCGTCGTCGAGGTCACCGGCGCCGGCGCCGACCAGCGGCTGCTCGCCGAGGCCGTGCGCCGCGGTCCGGTGCGCTCGTTCGCGCCCGTCGTGCCGTCCCTGTCGGAGCTGTTCTCGGAGGTGTCCCGGTGAACGTCCAGCGCCAGTGGTGGCTCGTGGCCGACCGTGAGATGCGCGAGCGGCTGCGGGACAAGGGGTTCGTGTTCTCCACGCTCCTGCTGCTCGTCATCGTGCTCGCCGCCGCGTTCCTGCCGGGCCTCATCTCCGGCGGCACCGACCGCTACGAGGTGGCGGCCACCTCCACCACCGCGCCGCTGCTGGCCGAGCGGCCCGGCGAGGGCGGCGACGTGCGCATCGAGGTGCGCACCGTCGCCGACGCCGCCGCCGCGGAGGCCGCCGTGCGTGCCGGGGACGTCGACGCCGCGGTGCTGCCGGCCGCGTCGGGGGCCGCCGAGGTCGTCGGCGAGCGCAACGTCCCCTCCGGGCTCGCCGACGTCCTCGCCGAGCGCGTCCGGTCCGCGCAGGCGGTGTCGCTGCTGACCGGCGCGGGCGTGGACGAGGCCACCGCCGAGCAGGTCCTGACCCTGCCGCCGCCCGCCCAGCGGTTGCTCGACCCGAACGCCGTGGACCCGTTCACCACCTACCTGCTGGGCCTGGCGTTCGCGATCCTGTTCCTGCAGATCGTCGTCATCTTCGGGTACTCCATCGCGCAGAGCGTCGTGATGGAGAAGCAGACCCGCGTCGTGGAGCTGCTCGTCACCACCGTCCCGGTGAACCAGCTGCTCGTCGGCAAGATCGTCGGCAACGGCCTGCTGGCCCTGGGGCAGATCGTCCTGCTCGTGGCCGCCGGTCTGGCCGGCCTCGCGATCGCCGAACCCGAGCTGCTGGAGCAGCTGCCCAGCGTGCCCAGCGCGGCGCTGTGGTTCGTGGTGTTCTTCGTCGTCGGGTTCGCGATGCTCTCGTGCCTGTGGGCGGCGGCCGGTGCCATGGCCAGCCGCCTGGAGGACCTGCAGTCCACCGCCACCCCGGTGCAGATGCTCGTCATGCTGCCGTTCTTCGCGACGTTCGCCGCGAACGACCCCGGCACCCTGCAGACCGTCCTGTCCTACGTGCCGCTGTCCTCCCCGATGGTCATGCCCAAGCGGGTCCTGCAGGGCGACGTCGGCTGGAGCGAACCGCTGATCGCGCTGCTGGTCATCGCCGCCACCGCGGCGCTGTTCGTGGCGGTCGCCCGGCGGCTGTACGAGAACTCCCTGCTGCAGACCGGGCGCAGCCTGTCGCTGCGCTCGGCGTGGCGGCGCGCCGCCTGACCCGCCGCCGCGGCGGGACGGGTCACCGGGCGGTGGTGCCGTCCCGCTCCGGCCGGGCGAAGTCCGCGGGGCGGAAGCGCCCCTCGGCCAGGTGCGTCTCGATCTGCTCCAGGCTGCGGCCGGTCAGCTCGGGCATCCGCCGGTACAGGAAGACGAACGCGACGACGTTGAACCCCGCGTACAGCCAGAACGTCTGCCCGGTGCCGATCGTGTCGATGATCGTGAGCAGGGTCAGGGTGATGAGCAGGTTCGTCCCCCACAGCGACGCCGACTGCGCCGCGGCGCCGGCGGCGCGCGTGGCCAGCGGGTAGATCTCCGAACCGGTGAGCCAGCCCATCAGCTGGATGCCGCCCGCGGTGAAGGCCATGAACGCCACCAGCGTGACGACGATGTACGGGACCTGCTCGCGCCCGCTGTTGCCGGTGACGAAGAACGTGCCCAGCACCAGCAGCGACAGCGCCGCTCCCGGCAGGGTCACCAGGGTCAGCCGTCGCCGGCCCACGCGGTCGATGATCGCCAGCCCGATGAGCTGGGTGATCAGGTAGGTGGCGCCGAGGGCCACCGAGACGCGCAGCGCCGTGCTGTCGGAGAAACCGCTGTCGGTCAGGATCGTCGGCGAGTAGTAGACGATCATCTCGATGCCCGACAGCTGGGTGAACACCGCCAGACCGCAGCCGACGACCAGCGCCGGGCGCACCCACGCCTCCCGCAGCCCCCGCCACCCGCGGGTGCTCGCCTCGCTCTCGGCGTGGACCAGGCCGGCGATGCTGCTCAGCTCGCCGGAGACGTCGGCGCCACGGGGCCGCACGCGCTGCAGGGCCTCGCGCGCGCGGTCGGCCCGGCCGCCCTCGACGAGCCAGCGCGGGCTCTCCGGCAGGCGCAGCATCAGCAGGAGCATCACCGCCGCCGGCACCGCGGCCGCACCGATCGCCACGCGCCAGTCGACGCTGCGGCTGGCGCCGACGATCGTGGCGACGAGGATGCCGACGCCGATGGCGATCTGGAAGCACAGCACGAGGCGACCGCGGTACCTCGTCGGGGCGAGTTCCGCGACGTACACGGGGGCGGTCTGCGTGGCGCCGCCGACGGCGAAGCCGAGCACCAGGCGGGCCAGCGACAGCGTCACGGGGTCGGGCGCCAGCGAGGCGGCGACCGTGCCGACGACGAACACCGCCGCGACGACGAGCAGGGTGCCCCGGCGCCCGCGACGCTCGGCGAGCCGGCTGCAGGTCAGCGCCCCCACCACGGCACCGGCCAGGATCGAGGCCGCGATGACCTGCTCCCAGCCGTTGCCGATGGTGAACTCGTCGCTGATCTGCAGCAGCGCGCCGGAGATGATGCCCGTGTCGTAGCCGTACAGCAGGCCCGAGATCGCCGACACCAGCGCGACGACCACCACCGCACCGGTCAGGCCGTCGCTCCCGTCCGCCGCCGTCCCGGTGCCGCCGGGCGGTCCCTGCTGCTGGTCGCGGAACGCCGCCACGGTCTCCTCCAACGCGCACGTGGCCGGTACCGGCCGAGGCTCTGACCGGATCAGCGAACCACCGCCGGACAGGCACCGCCCGCCGGGGCGCGTCCGGGACCGTTCACCAGCGCTGTGCGGTGGGACGCACGACGACCTCGTTCACGTCGACGTCGCCGGCCTCCCCGAGGGCGTAGGAGACCGCGCGTGCGACCGCGTCGGCGGGGATCGTCGCTGCCCGGTACTCGCGCATCGCCTCCGCGGCCACGGGGTCGGTGATGTGCGTGGCGAGCTCGCTCTCCACCACCCCCGGCGAGATCGTGGTGATGCGGAAGCGCGGGTCCAGCTCCAGGCGCAACCCCTCCGTGATCGCCCACGCGGCGAACTTCGTCCCCGAGTAGACGGCGGAGGTGGGGGAGACCTGGTGGGCGCCGATCGAGGCGACCGTGACGAAGTGCCCCCCGCCCTGGCGCTGGAAGTGCGGCAGGGCCGCGGCGATCCCGTGCAGCAGGCCCTTGACGTTCACGTCCAGCATCCGGTGCCACTCCTCGACCAGCCCGGCGTCCAGGCGCGAGAGCAGCATCACGCCCGCGTTGTTGACGATCGCGTCGACCCGCCCGTGCCGCTGCGCGGCGCCGTCGACCAGGGCGGTGACGCTCGCGGGGTCGGTGACGTCGAGCCGGTGGTGCTCGGCGCTGCCGCCGTCCCGCCGGATCCGGTCGGTCAGCGCCTCCAGGCGGTCGGTGCGCCGCGCCCCGAGGACGACGTGGTGGCCCTCGCCCGCCAGGCGCCGCGCGGTGGCCTCGCCGATGCCGCTGCTCGCGCCGGTGACGACGACGACCTTGGCGTCCGCCGCGCTCGCGGGACGGGGAGCGGGGTTCGTGGTCGTGTTCGTGGTCGGGTTCGTGTTCGTGGTGGTCACGGGGACCAGGCTGCGGCGGCGGCACCGGTCGCGGCAGGCCGCGGTGCGCCCGGGAGCAGCGCACCCACGACCGGTCCCGCCCCGGCCGCCTACCCTCGCCGCATGGCTGCCTCCCCGCTCGGCGACTACCTGCGCGGCCGTCGCGCCGCCGTCCGGCCCGCCGACGTGGACCTGCCCGGCCACGGTCCCCGGCGGGTGCCGGGCCTGCGCCGCGAGGAGGTCGCGGTGCTCGCCGGGGTCAGCGCCGACTACTACGTGCGCCTGGAGCAGGGGCGCGAGCGCTCCCCGTCGGCGCAGGTGCTCGACGCGCTGGCGGACGCCCTCGCCCTGGACGACGACGGGCGGCAGCACCTGTTCCGCCTCGCCGGGCTGGCCCCGCGCCCGGCGGCCCCGGCGCCCGAGCGGGCCGACCCGGCGCTGCTGCAGCTGCTGGACTCCTGGCCGGCCACACCCGCCCTGCTGCTCGGGCGCGCCTACGACGTGCTGGCCGCCAACCGGCTCGGCTCGGCCCTGTTCGGCGGGTTCGAGCACTCGGGCAACCTCGTCGTGGACGTCTTCCTCGACCCGGCGGCCCGCACCTTCTACGCCGACTGGCCGGCCGCGGCCGCGAGCACCGTCGCCGGCCTGCGGCTGCTGGAGGGCGCCCCGGGCGGTGACCGGCGCGCCGGCGAGCTGGTGCGCCGGCTGCTGCGGGAGAGCGCCGAGTTCGCCGAGCTGTGGGCCCGCAACGAGGCCCGCGGCAAGTCCGCCGGGGTCAAGGGGTTCGTGCACCCGCAGGTGGGGCCGCTCACCCTGCGCGTGCAGACCTTCGACGTGCGCTCCGCACCCGGTCAGCAGCTCGTCGTCTACCACGCCGAACCCGGCAGCGTCAGCGCCCAGTCGCTGGCGCTGCTCGGCAGCCTGGCGGTCACGCCGTAGCGGAGAGGGGCCCCGGCGAGGTCAGAGCCGCACGGTGCCCTCGACGCAGGTGGTGCTCTCCCCGCCCACCCACACCGCGCCGTCGCGCGTGCGCACCGACACCACGCCGGCCCGGCCCACCCGCGCGCCCTGCGTGGCGGTGTAGTCCGGCGGCAGGGTGCCGTCCCTCGTCAGCCACTGCGCGATCCCGGCGTTCAGGCTGCCGGTCACCGGGTCCTCCGGCACCCCCAGCTCCGGCACGAACGCCCGCACCTCCACCGCGTGCTCCGCCCCCGCCGGGTGGGCGCCGACCACCCCCAGCGGCAGGTCGCCGAGGACGGCCGCGTCGACCTCCACGTCCAGCACCTGCTGCGCCGAGGCCAGCCGCACCGCCGCCCACCCGGGGCCGTTGTCCACCCACCGGTGGTCCACGACGTCCTCGCGGGCCAGGCCCAGCGCCCGCACCGCCCGCTCCAGGACCTCCTCCTCCAGCGGCCCGGTGCGCAGCAGCGGCGGCGCCGCGAAGCTCAGCGCCGCCCCGTCGCGGCGCACCGGAACCAGCCCCGCCCCGCACTCCTGCACCACGACGTCCCCGCCGCGCGCTCGCCCCCCGGCGCCCAGCCACGCGTGCGCGGACCCCAGCGTGGGGTGCCCGGCGAACGGCAGCTCCCCGCCCGGGGTGAAGATCCGCAGCCGGTAGTCCGCAGCCGGGTCCGAGGCCGGCAGCACGAACGTCGTCTCCGACAGGTTCGTCCACGCCGCGAACCGCTGCATCGCCTCCGCGTCCAGCCCCTGCGCGTCCAGCACCACCGCCACCGGGTTCCCCCGGTACGGCACGGCGGAGAAGACGTCGACCTGCGCGAACGGGCGGGGGCGGGGCACGGGCACTCCTTCGTCGGAGCCGATGGGGAGGCTGACAGGATGGACCGGTGACCCAGGGCGAGGGGGGAAGCGCGCCGGAGCGCGAGGACGTCGCCGCGCCGGAGCGCGTCGTCGGGGTCGGTCCGTGGGAGGGCCCGTGGCCGGACGACCCCCGCTACGACCCCGAGCTGCTGCGCGAGGGCGACCGCCGCAACGTCGTGGACGCCTACCGCTACTGGTCCAACGCCGCGATCGTCGCCGACCTCGACACCCGCCGGAACCCCCTGCACGTCGCCGTGGAGAACTGGCAGCACGACGCGAACATCGGCTCCGTGGTGCGCACCGCCAACGCCGTCAACGCCGCCGGCGCCCACGTCGTGGGGAACAAGCGGTGGAACCGCCGCGGCGCGATGGTCACCGACCGGTACCTCACGGTCCACCACCACGCCGACGTGGCGGCGCTCGCGGACTGGGCCGCCGGGCGGGGGCTGCCCCTGGTGGGGATCGACAACGTGGACGGCTCGGTGCCGCTGGAGACGTACGACCTGCCGCGCGCGTGCGTGCTGCTGTTCGGGCAGGAGGGGCCGGGTCTGAGCGACGAGGCGGTGGCGCGCTGCACGAACGTGCTCGCCATCGCGCAGTTCGGCTCCACCCGCTCCATCAACGTCGGCGCCGCGGCGGCCGTGGCGATGCACGCCTGGGTGCGCCGCCACGTCTTCGGCCAGCGCCCCTGACCCCTGCCCACCCCCACCCCGCGGTGATCAAGGAAGTTGCACCACGCGTGATCACGGTGATCAAGGATGTTGCAACTTCCTTGATCACCGCGGGGAGGGGTGGGGGAGGCCGCGGTGCGGTGGCGGGGGAGCGCGCGGGCGGGCAGGGTGGCGCCGTGGGGCTGACGATCACCGAGGCGGACGGGTCGCGTCCGGCCGTGCTGGCGCGGGCCGCCGCCCGCGGCGTGCTGGGCGGGCTGGTGGGCGCTGCCGCCACGGCGGCCGGGCGGCGCGCCGAGCGCGCGATCACCGGCCGCCCCGCCTCCCACGTGCCGGGACGCACCCTGCTGATCCTGCTCGGCCGCGACCCCGGCGACGACGAGCGCCCGGTGGCCGCCACCGTCGCCATGCAGGTCGCCACCTCCGCCGCGCTCGGCGCCCTGCGCGGGGTGTGGCGCGCCAGCGGCCTGCTGCGGGTGCGCGCCGACGTCGCGCAGACCCTCACCCGGGTCATCGTCGACCAGACCCTGGAGAACGCCACCGGCGCCGGGGCCCCGCCGCGCACCTGGCGCACCGGCGAGGGCGTCGTGGAGGTCCTGCACGCCGCGGTGGACGCCGTCGTCACCGGCCTCGTCGTGGAGAACCTCGTCGACCCCGTGCTGGAGTCGCGCCGCGGTACCACCAGCCACTGAGCACCCACCCGTCACCGAGCCCCACCCGCCGCTGAGCGTCGCGGTCCGTCGACGGCCCGTGCGGACGGTCCCGGCCGCCTCGCCGGCTCTGGCAGGATCCGTGCCGGCCTCGACGTCGCGGCCGGCACGCCGCCCCCGCACGAGAACGCCGAGGTCCTCATGGCCACCCACACCGAACCCGCCCGCCGGCGCCCGGCGCTGGACCGGTACTTCCGCATCACCGAACGCGGCTCCACCGTCGCCCGCGAGGTCCGCGGCGGCCTGGCCACCTTCTTCACGATGGCCTACATCGTCGTGCTCAACCCGCTGATCATCGGCACGCAGCCGGACAGCACGGGCGGCTTCCTCGGCGGTGGGGACGCCCCGGACCTGGCGGCGGTCGCCGCCGCCACCGCGCTCGTCGCCGGTGTCATGACGATCCTCATGGGCGTCGTCGCCAACTACCCGCTGGCGCTCGCCACCGGCCTGGGCCTGAACGCGTTCGTGGCCTTCGGCGTCGCGGCCCTGCCGGGGATGACGTGGGCGGACGCCATGGGCCTGGTGGTCATCGAGGGCCTGATCATCCTCGTGCTCGTCCTGACGGGCTTCCGCGAGGCCGTCTTCCACGCGGTGCCCGCGCAGCTGAAGACCGCCATCAGCGTCGGCATCGGCCTGTTCATCACCATCGTCGGCCTCGTCGACGCCGGTTTCGTCCGCTCCGGCAGCGGCACGCCCCTGGAGCTGGGCATCGGCGGCTTCCTCAACGGCTGGCCGACGCTCGTGTTCGTCGTGGGGCTGCTGCTGATCATCGTGCTCATGGCGCGCGGGGTGCGCGGGGCGATCCTCGGCGGCATCGTCGCCGCCACCGTGCTGGCCGTCGTCGTCGAGGCGGTCGCCCAGCTGGGCCCGCGCACCGGCGCCGACGGCGAGGTGCGCGACCCGCGCGCGTGGGGCCTGAACGTGCCCGCCCTGCCGGACTCCTGGGTCGACACCCCGGACTTCTCGCTGCTCGGGCAGTTCGACCTGCTCGGCTCGTTCGAGCGCATCGGCGTCGTCAGCGTCGTCCTGCTCGTCTTCACGCTCCTGCTGGCCGACTTCTTCGACACGATGGGGACGATGGTCGCCATCGGCAAGGAGGGCGACCTGCTGGACGCCGAGGGCAACCCGCCGGGCACGCGGCGCATCCTCGTCGTGGACTCGATCGCCGCGGCGGCCGGCGGCGCGGCGGGCGTCTCCAGCAACACCAGCTACATCGAGTCCGCCACCGGGGTGGGGGAGGGCGCGCGCACCGGCCTGGCCAGCGTCGTCACCGGGATCGCGTTCCTGCTGACGACGTTCCTGGCGCCGGTCGTGGCGATCGTGCCCTACGAGGCCGCCACCCCCGCGCTCGTCGTCGTCGGCTTCCTGATGATGACGCAGGTCAAGGGCATCGACTGGGACGACGTGGAGATCGCGCTGCCCGCGTTCCTGACGATCGTGCTGATGCCGTTCACGTACTCGATCAGCGCCGGCATCGGCGCGGGCTTCGTGGCGCACGTCGTGCTGAAGGTCGCGCGCGGCAAGGCCCGCCAGGTGCACCCGCTGATGTGGGCGACCGCCGCGCTGTTCGTCCTGTACTTCGCGATCGACCCCGTCAAGGAGGCGTTCGGCGTCGCCTGACCGGCGCGTGCGGGCCACCGCACGCGGGGAACC
>NZ_JBBBEM010000049.1:0-6224 GCF_037154035.1 Kineococcus sp. G2
CCACCGCACGCGCGGAACCCCCCGGTGCACGGGTGCACCGGGGGGTTCCGCGGGAGCGCCGGCCCGTCGGGGCCGTGCGGGGCTCAGGGCAGGGTGAGGACCATGCCGACCGCGATGCGCGCCGGGTCGTCGCCGATGACGGCGCGGTTGGCGTTCCACAGGTTCACGTAGCCGCCGGCCACGCCGTTGTTCACCGCGATCCGGTACAGCGTGTCGCCGGGCTGCACGGTGTACGTGCGCGCCGCGGGGGCGGGAGCCGGGGCGGCCGCCACGACGGGCGCCGGGGCCGGGGCCGGGGCCGGGGCCGGGGCGGGGTTCAGCAGCGCCTGCTCGGCGCCGGCCGGGTCCGCCGCACCGCTCAGGCCCAGGCGGCGCGAGCAGGACGGCCAGGCGCCCCAGCCCTGGCGGGCGAGGACGCGCTCGGCGACGACGATCTGCTGCTCGCGGGTGGCCTGGTCGGCGCGCGGGGCGTACTGCCCGCCGCCGAAGCCGGTCCACGTGCGGGGGCTGAACTGCAGCCCGCCGTAGTAGCCGTTGCCGGTGTTGATGCTCCAGTTGCCGCTGGACTCGCACTGGGCCAGGCGGTCCCACTCCGAGACGGGAGCGGCGGAGGCGCCGGTGGCGGGGGCGAGGATCGCGGCGCCGGCCGCACCGGCGGCGGCGGTGGCGAGCAGGCCGCGGCGCAGGGCGCGAGCGGACGTGCGGGTGCGACGGAAGGACAGCGCGGGCATGGGGAGACCTCCAACGCCTGCGAGGTGAGCTGTCGGGTTCGGGCCGAAGGTTGTTTGGCCCGGCCGCCCGCAGGCGGCTTCACCCCGAGGACCTCCGCCGCGCGGTGCGCGGTGGACGTCCGAGGAACCATGGGTCCCCCGCTCCCACCCGTCGATCACAGGTGCCGGCGCGGGGCGGGTGGGACTCGGCGTGTCCCCGCGACGGGCTCCCGAACGGCCTCGGGAACACGCCGACCGTAACAAGACTGAAGCCGTACGTACACCGTCCTGTCGCCCGCAGCGCCCCGGCGGTGGTGCGGGCGTGCGGGGCGCGCCCCGGCGGTGTGACCGAGGTCACCGGCCCGGGGGGCTGCTCAGCTGTTGGCGAGCAGCTTCGCCACGGCCTCCTCGATGCGCGGGGTGAAGTCCCCGGCGCGCTCGCCCGGCCGCCCGTGCAGCGGCTCGCCGAAGGTCACGCTGATGCGCGGACGACCCTTCGACGGCCAGTTCTGCCGCGGGGGCATCGCCTCGAACGTGCCGCGCAGCGCCACCGGGACCACCGGCACACCCGCCTCCAGCGCCAGGTACGCCGCCCCCTTCTTGAACGGGCGCACCTCGCCCGTGTAGCTGCGCCCGCCCTCGGGGAAGATCACCAGGCTCCAGCCGTCGGCCAGCAGCTGCGAGGACGCGTTCGCGCCCCGGCCGCCGCGCCGCTCCAGCGGGAAGGTGCCGATCACCAGGCCCGACGGGGCTGAGCGCCACCACACGTCGAAGAAGTAGTCCGCCGCCGCGGCCACCGCCACCCGCCGGCGCCGCCGCGGGCCCAGGGCGTCCAGCAGCACCGGGGTGTCCAGGTGCGAGGAGTGGTTGGCCACGATCACCGCCGGGCCGCCGATGCCGTCCAGCAGCTCCACGCCCCGCACGTCGATGCGCAGCTCCGCCCGCATCAGCGGTGTCAGCAGCACGCGCTGCAGACCCGCCCGCACGGCCGACGCCGGCCGCGAGCGCACCCAGTCGTTGCGGTGCACCTTGCGCGGGCCGCCCGGCCCGTCCGGTGCGCCCGCGCCACCGCCGCCGGCGCGGCGCCCCCGGGCCAGCGGGAAGGCCCGCACCAGGCGGCGGGGGCCGTCCTCACCCATCAGCATCGTCATGCGGGGACCTCCTCGCGCACGGCTCCGGGCGCGTTCGGCGTTCGTGACGGGCGCACCCGTGCATCTTCCCACGGCACGCCCACCGCGCCCGCGGACGGCGCGGGCCGCGGCGAGCCACGGCTCTCAGGCGGTTCCGGCCAGCACCTGCTGCGGCACCCGCAGCCGCCGCGCCGGCGACGACGCCGCCCAGTCCGCCACCGGCCAGCGCGCGGCGCGCGCCACCCGGAACAGCGACACGTCCGGCGAGACGGCCGTCGGGTTGCCCACGGCCCTCAGCAGCGGCACGTCCGGGTGGGAGTCGGCGTAGGCGTAGCTGGCGGACAGGTCCGCTCCGACGACCTCCGCGTACCGGCGCAGCCACGCCGCGCGCGACTCCCCGACCAGCGGCGGGGAGGTGAGGAACCCGGTGGCCCGCCGGCGCCCGTCCGGGCCGGTCTCCTCCTCCAGGTCCGTGCACACCACCTCGTCGAACAACCCCGCCAGCGGGCGGGTCACCACGCGCGCGTCACCCGTCATGAGGATCGTGCGGTGCCCGGCGTCGCGGTGCGCCTGGATGCGGCGCAGCGCGTCGGAGGAGACCTGCTCCAGGAAGCGGGGGGCGAACACGTCGTCCACGTAGGTCTCCAGCGCCCCCAGGTCCACCCCGGCGTAGCCGCGGAACAGCGAGCGCAGGAAGCTGCCGCGGTCGCGGCGCTCGGCCGCGATCCAGCCCGGCAGGTGCCGCACCACGCGCGCGAACTCCGCCACCCGCGCCGACGCGTCCAGCTGCGACAGGCGCAGCGTCAGGTACGTGTCCACCACCGTGCCCGGCAGCAGGGTGCCCGCCAGGTCGAAGACCGCCAGCACCGGTGCCGCGCCCTCCGCGACCGGCTTCAGCTCCCGCGGGCCGCCGGAGGCCTCGGCGGCCTTGCGGCGCCGGCGGATCTCCTCGTACTTGCGCATCTGCCCGGTCACGCTGGGGCAGTGCGTGTCGCGCCAGTACGCCTGCCAGTCCACCACGGCGGTGTCGAAGCCCCACAGCTCGACGTCCTCCGGGTCCAGGGACCGGTGCAGCGCGAGCGTGTTGTCGTCCACGAAGCGCAGCTCCGCCTCGGTGTACGCCTTGTACAGGTCCATGTAGCGGCGGGCGAACTCCACCTGGCGGCGCGCGGCGTCCAGCTTCCGGGACGCCCGCCGCACCCGCTCCGAGCGCGGGGCCAGCATCAGGGCGCGGTTGCCCACGCCGGTGAGCAGCTCACCGGCGCGCACCTTGCGCTCCACCGCGTTCTGCCCGGGGAACTCCCACGTCGGCATGACCTCGGGGGAGGAGTCGAACGGGTGCTCCACGAAGTAGTCGCGCACGTGCTCGTACAGCCCGCGGAACGTGATCGGGTTCCGGTTGCCGGAGGAGACGTGGTAGTACGCCGGCTGCGACAGCGGCGGCGGGGTCGCGGCCGCCTTGAGGATCGCGTTGACGACGTGGTCGATCGGCACGACGTCCAGCACCGAGTCGGGGGCGGCGGGGAACTCCGTCAGCTCGCCCTTGCCGTACGCCAGGATGATCGGCTCGGCCATCTTGAAGCCCTCGATCCAGCCCGGGTGCGGGTGGACCAGCGCCGACTCCACGATGCTCGGGCGCAGGATCGTCGTCGGCACCACCGGCGCCGCGACCTCCTCCACGAACCGCTCGCCCATCGCCTTGGTGAACGTGTAGCAGTCCGTCCAGCCCAGGGTGCGGGCCCGCTCCTTGCCGGCGGCCTTCTGCTGCTCGCTCACCCACTCCACGCGGCGGCGCTCGGCGTCGGCGGCCACCGTCAGCGGCCCGGCGCGGCCGTGGTCGCGCTCCGCGGCGCGCAGGAACGTCCGCAACCGCGCGTCCAGGCGGGAGTCCTCCTCGATGCGCGCGGCCAGCCGCAGGCCCGCCTCCAGCTCGGTGCGCCAGTCCACGTCGTGGTCCACGGCCCGCTCCGGCACGGCGCCGCGGCGGCGGCCGCCGACGTAGGCGGTGGACACGTGCACGTAGTGGACGGGGCGCTCGGGCCGGGAGGCGGCCAGCACGCGCTCCACCAGCGACCTCGTGCCCAGCACGTTGGTGGTGAAGGCGTCCTGGATCAGCGGGTCGAAGGAGACGTCGCCGGCGCAGTGCACCACCACGTCCAGGTCGCCGGGCAGCTCCGGCACCTGCGCCAGGTCGCCCTCGAGGACGTCCACGCGCGTCTTCAGCAGGTCGTCGGGGTCACCGGCGGCCGAGAAGATGCGCTTCCTCAGCAGCGAGCGCATCCGGTCCTCGCCGCTCTGGCCCGGCTTGGGGCGCACGAGCGCGACGACCGAGGCGCCGGGCACGTCCACGAGGATCCGCTGCAGCAGCGCCTCGCCGATGAAGCCGGTCACGCCGGTCAGGAGGAGGCGCTTGCCGTCGAGCTGCTCAGCCAATCGCACCGGGCGATCCTGCCACGACCCGGCGGTGCCGCCGGACGCGCGGCACCCGTGCCCGCTCCCTCGCGAGCGGGACGCGTCGCGGGCTCAAGCCCGTGGCGGTGCTGCCGATGACCCGGTGAGGTGCAGCCGAACAGGGGAGCTGCCGCAGCAGGGAGTGAGCATGGGGAGCGCCACCACCGCGCCGGGCCCGCGCCGGGCCGCCGTGCGGCCCACCGGTCAGCAGCGGACGTTCGGGGCGGACGAGCTCATCGTCTCCAAGACCGACACCCGCGGGATCATCACCTACGCCAACGACGTCTTCTGCCGCGTCGGCGCCTACGAGCTGCACGAGGTGATCGGGCAGCCGCACAACCTCATCCGCCACCCCGACATGCCGCGCGCCGTCTTCAAGCTGCTGTGGGACACCGTCTCCTCCGGTCGCGAGCTGTTCGCGTACGTCAACAACCTCGCCGCCGACGGCGCGAACTACTGGGTGCTGGCGCACGTGACCCCCTCCTTCGGGCCGGGCGGGAGGATCGTCGGCTACCACTCCAACCGCCGCCGCCCCGCCACCGCCGGCGTGGAGGCGATCCAGCCGCTCTACCGGGAGCTGCTCGCGGAGGAGTCCCGCGCGGGCTCCGGCCGCGCCGCCGCCGAGGCCGGCGGCGCCCTGCTGCAGCGCCGCCTCGCCGAGCGCGGCGTCGACTACGACGAGTTCGTGTGGTCCCTGATCCCCGACGCGGAGGCCTGAGATGAGCAGCACCGGCAGGCGCGGCCCGTTCGGCCGCCGGCGCCCCGCCGCCGGCGCGCCCGACGAGCTGGCCCTCCACCGGGCCCTGGTGGAGCAGGTGACGCGCGTGTGCGAGGCCGCCGCCGCCGGCGACTCCGAGGCCCGCGTGGCGGGCGTCCCCGGTTCCGAGGCGGTCCCGCACCTCGCCGATCTCGTGCGGGGCGTCAACCGCGCGCTGGACGTCTCCGACGCCTTCGTGCGCGAGGCCGGCGCGGTGCTCAGCTCCGCGGCCGAGGGCCGGTACCACCGCCGCCTGCTGCCCGGCGGGCTGCGCGGTGCCTACCGCGACAGCGCGGCCCTCATCGACGGCGGGCGCGCCGGCATGCAGCGCGACGCCCGCAGCATCGCCGCCGCCGCCGACTCCCGGCTGGCGCTGGCCGACACGTTCGAGGCCGACGTCCTCGGCGTGGCCGAGCAGGTCGCGACCGCCTCCACCGAGCTCAGCGCCTCCGCGCAGGGCCTCGCCACGGCCGCCTCGGCGGCCAGCGTGGAGGCGGACCAGGCTTCCGGCACCATGCGGGCGCTGACGCAGGCGTCGGAGGAGATCCAGCAGGTCGTCTCCGTCATCAACAGCATCGCCGACCAGACGCGCCTGCTGGCCCTGAACGCCACCATCGAGTCCGCCCGCGCCGGCGAGGCCGGCCGCGGCTTCGCCGTCGTGGCCGCCGAGGTCAAGGAGCTCGCGGACCAGACGGGCCGCGCGACCGAGCAGGTCTCGCAGCAGGTGGCGAGCATCCGCGCGCAGGCCCAGGGCGCGGTGCAGGCCATCACCGGCATCAGCTCCACCGTGGCCGAGATGAACGGCCTCGTGGACGGGGTGCGCGCCGCCGTGGACGGCGGCGGCAACTGGGGCGGTGCGCAGGACGCCACGGGCCTGTCCCGCCTGGCGGAGGAGCTGCGCGTGAAGATCGACGCCTTCCTCTCCGGCCTGCGCGGCTGACCCCTCCTCCTCCCGACCGCCCCGCCCCTCCCTGCGGTGATCAAGGAAGTTGCAACTTCCTTGATCACCGCAGGGAGGGGCGGGGCGGTCGGGAGGAGGAGGGGTCAGCCGCGCAGGCCGGAGAGGAAGGCGTCGATCTTCACGCGCAGCTCCTCCGCCAGGCGGGACAGGCCCGTGGCGTCCTGCGCACCGCCCCAGTTGCCGCCGCCGTCCACGGCGGCGCGCACCCCGTCCAC
>NZ_JBBBEM010000050.1:0-87862 GCF_037154035.1 Kineococcus sp. G2
ACGGAGTGGGGGGTGCGGGGTGGTGGGCGCGCCGAGGTGACAGGACCTGCACCCGCGGTGATGATCGGTCGGCAACCACCCGCACGTCCCGCGAGGAGGCGGTCGTGTCCACCGCTGTGCCCACCCCGAACGGCCCCGGCACCCGCCGGCGCCCCAGCGCGCGCTCGATCGCCGTCTGGACCCTCGTCGCGATCGTCGGCGCCGTCTCCTGGACGGTGCTGGCCCTGGCGCGCGGGGAGTCCGTCAACGCGCTGTGGATCCTGTTCGCCGCGCTCGCCTCCTACGCGATCGCGTACCGGTTCTACGCCCGGTTCATCACCTACCGCGTGCTGCGCGCCGACGACGCGCGCGCCACCCCCGCCGAGCGCCTGCACAACGGCGTCGACTACGAGGTCACCGACCGGCGGGTGCTGTTCGGACACCACTTCGCCGCCATCGCCGGCGCCGGGCCCCTGGTCGGTCCGGTGCTCGCCGCCCAGATGGGCTACCTGCCCGGGACGATCTGGATCGTCGTCGGGGTCATCTTCGCCGGCGCCGTGCAGGACCTCACGGTGCTGTTCTTCTCGATGCGCCGCGACGGCAAGAGCCTGGGGCAGATGGTGCGCGAGGAGATCGGGCCGGTCGGCGGCGCGGCGGCGCTCGTCGCCGTGTTCGCCATCATGATCATCATCCTGGCGGTCCTCGCGCTCATCGTCGTCAACGCCCTCGCCGAGTCCCCGTGGGGCGTCTTCTCCATCGCCCTGACGATCCCCATCGCCCTGTTCATGGGCCTGTACCTGCGCTACCTGCGCCCGGGTCGCGTGCTGGAGGCCACCGGGATCGGCGTCGTGCTGCTGCTGGCCGCCATCGTCGGCGGCGGGTACGTGGAGCAGCTCGGCCTCGCCGACAGCCTGACCCTGAGCAAGGAGACGCTCGTCCTGGCGCTGGTGGCGTACGGGTTCGTCGCCTCGGTGCTGCCGGTGTGGCTGCTGCTGACCCCGCGGGACTACCTGTCGACGTTCATGAAGGTCGGCGTCATCGTGCTGCTGGCGGTCAGCCTGCTGGTGGCCCGCCCCGTCCTCGCCAACGACGCCGTCACGCAGTTCGCCCGCGAGGGCACCGGCCCGGTGTTCGCCGGATCGCTGTTCCCGTTCGTGTTCATCACCATCGCCTGCGGCGCCCTGTCCGGGTTCCACGCGCTCATCGCGTCCGGCACGACGCCGAAGATGGTCGCCAAGGAGCGGCAGGTGCGGCTCATCGGCTACGGCGGGATGCTCATGGAGAGCTTCGTGGCGATCAGCGCGCTCATCGCCGCCTCGGTCATCGACCAGGGCCTGTACTACGCGATGAACGCGCCCGCGGCGGCCACCGGCGGCACCCCCGGCACGGCGGCGCAGTTCGTCACCGCCCTCGGCTTCCCCACCTCGCCGGAGTTCCTGGCCTCGGCCGCGCAGGCGGTGGAGGAGGAGACGCTCGTCTCGCGCACCGGAGGAGCGCCCACCCTGGCGTTCGGCATCTCGCAGGTCTTCCACTCCGCGTTCGGCGGTGGGCTGCAGGCCTTCTGGTACCACTTCGCGATCATGTTCGAGGCGCTGTTCATCCTCACCGCCGTCGACGCCGGCACCCGCGTGGGCCGGTTCATGCTGCAGGACACGGTCGGCAACGTGTGGAAGCGGTTCGGCGACCTGTCGTGGCGCCCCGGGAACCTCATCGCCAGCGCCGTCGTCGTCGCCGCCTGGGGGTACTTCCTCTACGCGGGGGTCACCGACCCCCTGGGCGGCATCAACCAGCTGTTCCCGCTGTTCGGCATCGCCAACCAGCTGCTCGCCGCGATCGCGCTGACGCTGGCGACGACGCTGCTCGTCAAGCACGGCCGCGCCCGCTACGCCTGGGTGACGGCGGTGCCGCTCGCCTGGGACCTCGTGGTGACGATGACGGCGAGCTGGCAGAAGGTGTTCTCGGACAACCCTGCCATCGGCTACTTCGCCCAGGCCGGCGCCTACCGCGAGGCCCTGGACGCCGGTGAGCTGCTGGGGTCGGCGCAGGACGTCGGGCAGATGCAGCAGGTGGTGACGAACTCCACCGTCAACGGCGTCCTGCAGGCCGTGTTCGCGCTGCTGGTGGTCGTGGTGGCCGTCAACGCCGCCGTCGTGGTGGCGCGGGCGCTGCGCGCCGGGTCGCTGCCGACGACGGAGGTGCCGGCGGTGCCGTCCCGGCTGCGCGAGCCCGCGGGGCTGTTCGCCACCGCGGAGGAGAAGCGCGAGGCCGCCGGGCGCGAGGGGGTCCTGCGGTGAGGCGCCTGCTGCGGGGGGTGCGCTGGTACCTGCGGGAGGTGGACGGCCGCTCCCGCTGGGAGCGGTACCTCGCCGAGTGCGCCGCGCACGGGCACCCGCCGCTGACGCGGCGCGAGTTCGAGCGGCGCCGCACCGACGCCCGCGCCGGCGCGGTCTCCTCCCGCTGCTGCTGAGCGCGCTGCGAGACTGCCGGCGTGGTGGACATGGGGCGCGAGGAGTTCGAGGACGCCGTGGCCGACGCCCTCGACGAGATCCCCGCCGAACTGGCGCGGGCCATGGACAACGTCGTCGTCCTCGTCGAGGACGACCCGCCGGAGGGGTTCGAGCCCGACCTGCTGGGCCTGTACGAGGGCACCCCGCTCACCGAGCGCGGCACCTGGTGGGCGGCCGGTGCGCTGCCGGACCGCATCACGGTCTTCCGCCGGCCCACCCTGGCTCTGTGCCGCGACCGCGAGCACGTCGTGCGGGAGGTGCGGGTGACCGTGGTGCACGAGGTGGCCCACCACTTCGGCATCGACGACGCCCGCCTGCACGAGCTCGGCTGGGCCTGACCTCCTCGGCCGCCGGTCAGCCGGGGGTGCCGGCCAGGGACGTCAGGCGGGGGCGTCGGCCAGGGACGTCAGGCGGGCGCCGGCCGCGCGCGCCAGCCCGCGCAGCACGTCGCGCTGCGCGCTCGTCAGCGTGCGCGGGCGCCGGTCCAGCACGCACACCGTGCCCAGCGCCCGGCCCGCGGCGTCGGTGACGGACGCCCCGGCGTAGAAGCGCACCGGCTCGCCGGCGACCACGTACCCCAGGTCGCGGAAGCGGGCGTCCACCGACACGTCGGGCACCTCCACGACGTCACCGCCGACGGCGTGGTGGCACACGCCCTGCTCGCGCGGCAGCCGGTGCGGGTCCACGCCCACGGCCGCCGGCACGTGCTGCTCCTCGTGACCGACGAGCGTGACCATGGCCACGGGGGTGCCGGTGGCGCGCGCGGCCACCGCGGTGAGCTCCTGCAGCACCGGGTCGCCGGCGCCGGCGGCGAGCGCGTGGCGCTCCGCGGAGCGGGCCCGCAGGACCTCCACCTCCGGTGCGGCCGGTGCGTGCGCGGCCGGTGCGGGCGCGAAGTCCAGCGCCGCGACCTCCTCGGCCGGCACCGGGCGGCTGAAGTGGTACCCCTGCAGCAGGTCGTAGCCGAGCTCGGTGAGCAGCCGCCGCGTCGCCTCGTCCTCCACGCCCTCGCCGACGACCTCCAGGTCCAGGTGGTGCGCCAGTTCCAGCACGGCCCGCACGATGGCCTCGTCGCCGCCGCCGCGCAGGGCTCCGGCCACGAAGCGGCGGTCCACCTTCAGCTCGTCCAGCGGCAGGTCCTGCAGCATCGCCAGGCTGGTGTAGCCGGTGCCGAAGTCGTCCAGGGCGATGCGCACGCCCAGCGCCCGCAGCTCCGCCAGCGCCGCCGCGGCGCGCCTGGGCTGGGTGGTGACGGCGGACTCGGTGACCTCCAGCACCAGCAGGTCCGCGGGCACGCCGCTGCGCCGCAGGTGGGTGCGGACCTGCCCGACGAGGCCGTCGTGGGCGACGAGCCGGGCGGAGAGGTTCACCGACACCCGCAGCGGCCGGCCGGAGCGCCACCAGGCGGCGGCCTGGTCCAGGGCCTCGCCCAGCACCCAGTCCGTCAGGGCGACGATCACCGAGGTCCGCTCGGCCTCCGGCAGGAACGCGCCCGGCGGCAGCAGCCCGCGGGTGGGGTGCTGCCAGCGCACGAGCGCCTCCACGCCGCGCACCCGGCGGCTGTGCGCCTCCACCAGCGGCTGGTAGTGCAGCCGCAGCTGCCCCTCGGCGACCGCCGTGCGCAGCTGCGCGTGCAGCTGGACGCCGTCCGCGGTGCGCTCGTCCATCGCCGGCTCCCACGCCAGCGCGGGGCGGTCGGCGCGGCGGGCGGCGTGCAGGGCGGTGTCGGCGCGCTGCATCAGGGTGCCCAGGTCGGTGCCGTGCAGGGGGGCGACGACCACCCCCACGGTGACGTCCACGTCCACCCGGACGCCGGCCACCTCGAAGGGGCCGGTGTCGTGCGCGGCGACGGCGTCGGCGAGCCGCTCGGTCAGCTCCGCGACCGAGCAGCCGCGCAGGGTGGGCGGCAGCCGGGGCAGCCACAGCGCGAAGTCGTCGCCGCCCAGCCGCGCGACGTGCCCGTGCCGCCCCGCCGCGCGCCGGTACGCGTGGGCCACCTGCCGCAGCAGGTCGTCGCCGCCCTCGCGGCCCAGGGCCTGGTTCAGCTCGCCGAAGCGGTCCAGGTCCAGCAGCAGCAGCGCACCGGGGGAACCCTCGTCCACCCCGGCGAGGTCGCGGGCGGCGACCCGCGTCAGGCCGGCCTCGTTGAGCAGGCCGGTGAGGGCGTCGGTGGTGGCCGCCTCGCGGGCGCGGCGGGTCAGGGCGGCGACGATCGCCCCCGTGGAGGCGGCCGTGGTGGCGAGCAGGACGGTCTGCAGCAGCGCCGAGGCCGCCGGTCCCACGGACGCCAGCGCCGCGCCGGACGCGGCCAGCGCCGCCGCGGCGTGCAGGACGGCCCGCACGGGCGTCAGGAACAGCGCCGCGTACACCACGACCCACCCGGCGAAGGCGGCGACGGCGGTGCTGGCCGGGCCGCCGCCGACGGTGTGCACCGCCAGGGCGACGATGACGGTGCCGCCCAGGACGAGCAGCCGCTCGGGCAGCCCCCGCAGGCGGCGTGCACGGCTGACGAGCGCGGACACCACCAGGGCGATCGCGCCCAGCACCGCGGTCGCGGGCCGGTCCACGGCCGCCCACACCGGCCAGGCGGCCACGAGCAGCAGCAGGGCCCCGCCCAGGCCGTAGAACACGGCGAGCGCCACCCGGTTGCTGGTCAACGGCGGGGTCCCCTCGGACGGTGTCGGCGCCGGCGCGCACCGGTGCGCGGCGGCGGCTCCTCCACGGCTCGAAGGGTGCGCGAGGTGCATCGGCGCGCGGCCGGTGCCGCTTGAGCGGGTGGGCCCCGCGGAGTGCACCGGCGGGGGTCGGCGCACGGCGGTGCCGCGCCCGGCGGAATCACCCGGCCGCGCGCACCGTTGCGGAACGGGTGATCGTCGACCTCCTGAGCTTCGAACTGGCCCGCACGGCGTTCGACGAGCGCCGCTTCACCGACGCGGTCTCCTCGCTGGAGCCCCTGCTGGAGCGCAACCCGGACGACCGTTCCCTGCGCGAGCTCCTCGCCCGCTCCTACTTCGGGGCGGCCATGCTCGGCAAGGCGGAGGAGCAGGCGCGGGAGCTGGTGCGCCGCGCCCCCGCCGACGGGTACGCGCACCTGCTGCTGGCGCGCAGCCTGGAGCGGCAGAGCCGCACCGCCGAGGCGCGCGGGCACCGGGTGATGGCCCACGTCCTCGGCGCCGACGGCTGACCCCGCACCGCCGGGGCCCTCAGACCAGGGGCACCAGGTCGCGCACCGAGTCCACGACGCGGTGCGGGCGGAACGGGTAGCGCTCCACCTGCTCGGCGCGGGTGGAACCCGTCAGCACCAGGAAGGTGCGCAGGCCCGCCTCGATGCCGGCGACGACGTCGGTGTCCATGCGGTCGCCGACCATCGCCGTCGTCTCCGAGTGCGCGGAGATCCGGTTCATCGCGGAGCGGAACATCATCGGGTTCGGCTTGCCGACGAAGTAGGGCTCGGCACCGGTGGCGCGCGTGATGAGCGCGGCCACCGAGCCCGTCGCCGGCAGCGGTCCCTCCGCGGAGGGGCCGGTGGCGTCCGGGTTCGTGGCGATGAACCGCGCACCGCCCTCGATGAGCCGGATCGCGCGCGTGATCGCCTCGAAGGAGTACGTGCGGGTCTCGCCGAGCACGACGTAGTCCGGTGCGGTGTCGGTGAGGATGAACCCGGCCTCGTGCAGCGCGGTGGTCAGCCCCGACTCGCCGATGACGTACGCGGAGCCGCGCGGCATCTGCCGGGCGAGGAAGTCGGCGGTGGCCAGCGCCGAGGTCCAGATGGCCTCCTCGGGCACGGTGATGCCGCTGCGCGCCAGCCGGGCGGCCAGGTCGCGCGGGGTGAAGATGGAGTTGTTCGTCAGCACCAGGAACCGCCGGCCGGTGTCGGCCAGGCGCTGCAGGAACTCCGGCGCGCCGGGCAGGGCGCGCTCCTCGTGGACGAGCACCCCGTCCATGTCGGTCAGCCAGCACTCGATGCCCTCGTCGCCGCCGTTCCCGCCGGCGGTCACGTCCTCGCTCACGTCGCCACCCCTCCTCGGTCCGGACCGGTTCAGCCGTCCAGGCCGTCCAGCACGGCGGCCGTGCCGGACAGCCCCAGCCGCGTGGCGCCCGCGTCGAGCATCGCCAGCGCGGTCGTCGTGTCGCGGATGCCGCCGCTGGCCTTCACGCCCAGGCGCCCGCCGACGGTGGCGGCCATGACCTCCACGGCGTGCGCGGTGGCGCCGCCGGTGGCGTGGAAGCCGGTGGAGGTCTTCACGAAGTCGGCGCCGGCGGCCTCCGCGGCGCGGCACACCTCGACGAGGACGTCGTCGGGCAGCGCGGCGGACTCCACGATGACCTTCAGCACGCCGGGGGCGGGCACGGCGGCCCGCACGGCGGCGACGTCGGCGCGCACGGCGTCGAACTCCCCGGCGAGCGCGGCGCCCACGTCGATGACCATGTCGACCTCGTGGGCGCCGTCGCGCACGGCGGCCTCCGCCTCGGCGGCCTTGAGCGAGCTGAGGTGCTTGCCGGAGGGGAACCCGCACACGGTGGCGACCACGAGGCCCTCGACGGCCTCGCCGCGGGCGACGCTGAGCATCGAGGGGGAGACGCAGATCGCGAGCACGCCGAGCTCGCGGGCGTCGGCGCACAGCGCCAGGACGTCGGCGGCGGTGGCCTCGGGCTTGAGGAGCGTGTGGTCGACGAGGCGGGCGACGTCGTGCCGGGTGCGGCCGGCGGGGGTGCTGGTGGTCACGGTCGCGAGTCTGCCACCGGCGCGGTGTCAGTCCGCAGCGGTCCCGGCCCCGGTGGTCCGGGAGCGCAGCTCGGGTGCGACGGCGAGGCGGTCGCGCCCTCCGGTCTTGGCGGCGTACAGGGCCTCGTCGGCGCGGGCCAGCACCGCTGCCGGTTCCTCGGTGCCGTCCCAGCGGGCCACTCCGGCGGAGCAGGTCTGCCCGTGCGGGACGACGGCGCGCAGGGCGTCCAGGCGCCGCAGGGCGCCGTCCTCGTCGGCCGAGGTCAGCAGGACGGCGAACTCCTCCCCGCCCCAGCGGGCCAGGAACCCGTCCGCGCCCAGGGCGTCGCCCCAGGCGGCGGTGGCGGCCTTGAGCAGCTCGTCGCCGGCCTGGTGCCCGCGGGTGTCGTTGTAGGCCTTGAAGCGGTCCAGGTCCAGCAGCGCCACGTACAGCCCCTCGCCGGTGCGGGCGCTGAGGGCGCACGCGCGGGAGAGCTCGTGGTCCCAGGTGCGGCGGTTGGCGGCGCCGGTGAGCGGGTCGGTGCGCGCCAGCGCGGCCAGCTGCACCGCCTGGCTGCGCACCTGCTGCAGCAGGTCCCACACGCGGGCGATCACCAGGGCGATCAGCAGGACCGAGCCGGTCGCCAGCCACGCGGTGGGCGCCTCGCGCCCGGCCAGCGCCAGCCCCACCAGGACGGCGGAGGGCAGCACGGCCGCGACGGCCAGCAGCACCAGGCGCGGGACGGTGAGCCCGCCGCCCTCCAGGGGCTTCTTCTCCGCCAGTTCGGGTGCGGAGGCGCTGCACGCGGCCAGCGCGTAGAGCACGTAGAACGACTGCCACAGCAGGTTCATCCACACCGGGGTGGTGTCGCCGCCCTCGACGAGCTGCAGGACGTTCATGCCGACGTCTGCGGCCAGGGTCGCGGCGGTGCCGCCGGCCAGCAGCCAGAACGCGGTGGTGCGCGCACCGGGTCCGGTGACCATCCGGGCCAGCAGGAAGACCCACACCACGTCCGCCACCGGGTAGGCGGTGCTGACCACCCGCACGAGGGCGCTCTGCGTGCCGTCGGTGGCGATGGGCAGCACGACGAAGACGCCGAAGAGGGTGGCGGCGCTGAGCGTGACGATGCCGGCGTCCAGCAGGCTGCCGAGGTGACCGCTGCCGCCGCGCTGCCGGTTCAGGCCGAGCAACCCGATCGTCACCGGCAGGTACGCCAGCAGGTACAGGGCGTCGGCGGTGGTGGGCCACGCCTCGTTGCCCGTCAGGTCCAGCGCCGCGAACAGCACCTCGCCCACCAGGTACGCCGCCTGCGCCAGCAGCAGCCAGCACCACGGCCGGCGCCGCTGCGGCGGGATCCGCCGCACGGCCACGGCCGTGAGCGCGACGGCGCAGGCGACGGGCAGCAGGTAGACGACGGAGGCCGTGGGGGTGGCCTCGCCGACGAGCACGGTGCTCACCAGCGACAGCGGCAGCGTCGCCACCACGGCGGCGACGGCCAGGAGCGGCCCGCGGGCGGGCGGGCCCTCCACGACGCGCTCCCCGTGCCGTCCCGGGCCGCCCCGGGCCCCGGACCGCACCGGACTGCCCGGCTCCTCCTGGATCACCCCTCCTGGTTCGGCGCGCGCGGTGCCGTCCTGGAGCGCGGGCGGCCCCCGTCACACGAGTGGCGCACCGCCCGGTGGCGTGGGGGGCGGGGGTTAGGCTCGGCCCCGTGGTGAGCATCCCTGGCCTGAAGACCGTGCTGGACCGCCCGGCCGCGTCCGCGGAGGGCCCCTCGCGCGCGCCCGCCCGGCTGACCGGCTGGGGCCGCACCGCGCCGACCACCGCCACGGTGCTGCGCACGGCGGACCTCGACGTGCTGGCCGAGGCGGTGCGCACCGCCGGCCCGCGCGGCGTCATCGCCCGCGGCCTGGGCCGCAGCTACGGCGACCCCGCCCAGAACGCCGGCGGCCTGGTCGTCGACATGACCGCGCTGGACCGCATCCACGACATCGACGTGGACACCGCCGTCGCCGACGTCGACGCCGGGGTGTCGCTGGACAAGCTGCTGCGCGCGGTCGTGCCGCACGGGCTGTGGGTGCCGGTGCTGCCGGGCACCCGCCAGGTCACCGTGGGCGGCGCCATCGGCGCCGACATCCACGGCGGCAACCACCACACCCAGGGCACCTTCACCCGTCACGTGCTCTCCCTGGACCTGCTCACCGCCGACGGCGAGGTCCGCACCCTCACCCCGGACGGCCCGGACCGCGAGCTGTTCCTGGCCACCACCGGCGGCATGGGCCTGACCGGGATCGTGCTGCGCGCGAAGATCCGCCTGGACCGCGTGGAGACGTCGTACTTCATCGCCGACGTCGAGCAGACGCCCGACTTCGACGACATGCTCGAGCGGCTGACGAAGAACGACGAGAACTACACGTACTCCAAGACGTGGTTCGACTCGGTGACCAAGGGGCCCCACATGGGTCGCGGCTTCCTGCTGCGCGGCTCGTCCGCGAAGCTGGACGACCTGCCGGCGAAGCTGCGCAAGGACCCGCTGAAGTTCGACGCCCCGCAGCTGGCGACCTTCCCGGACCTGTTCCCGCCGGGGATGCTGAACCGGCTCACGGCCAAGGCGCTCAACGAGTTCTACTACCGCAAGTCCCACACCCAGCGGGGCGTGGTGCAGAACATCACGCAGTTCTACCACCTGCTCGACCTGTTCGCGGACTGGAACCGGGCCTACGGCCCGCGCGGTTTCCTGCAGTACCAGTTCGTCGTCCCGATGGACCGCACCGACCTGCTCAAGGCGAGCATGGAGGCCATCGTGGAGTCCGGGCACATCTCCGCCCTGAACGTCCTCAAGCGCTTCGGCGAGGGCAACGACGCGCCGTTGTCGTTCCCGCGCAAGGGGTGGACGCTCGCGGTGGACCTGCCGGTGAAGCCGGGCCTGGACGCGCTGTGCGACCGCCTCGACGAGATGGTGCTGGAGGCCGGCGGCCGGTTGTACCTGGCGAAGGACTCGCGCACCACCGCCGACCGGTTCGCGCAGATGTACCCGGAGCTGCCCGCGTGGCGGAAGGTGCGCGACGCGGTGGACCCGGAGCGGAAGTTCGCCTCCGACCAGTCCCGTCGCCTGCAGCTCGTCACCGGCTGATCCGCTCCGGCGTGACCACCACCGCGACCACCACCGCGACCACCCCGGCGCTGAAGGAGTGGGGCGCGGTGGTGCACGCCCTCCTGCGGGGCCGGCAGGCGCTGCTGCTGCGCAAGGGCGGCATCCACGAGAAGCGGTTCACCGTGGGGGCGCCGAGGTTCGTGCTGTTCCCGACGGTGGCGCACAGCCACGCCGAGTCGGTGCGCCCCGAGCACCGGGACCTGCTGCCCCCGGGAGCGACGGCGAGGAGCTGGTGGTGCGCGCCGGGGCGGAGGTCATCGCGGTGGTGCCGGTGGCCCGCCCGGAGCGGGTGGAGGAGCTGGAGGACCTGCACGTGTGGACGAGCGCGTCCGTGCGCTCCTCCCGCGTGGACTTCCGGCCCCGCCACCAGCTGACCGCCCTGGTGGTGCGCGCCGTGGAGCTGCCCGAGCCGGTGCGCCTGGTGCGCCGTCCCGAGCACCGCGGCTGCACCAGCTGGCTCGACCTGGAGGTGCCGTGGCCCGCCGGGACCGGCCGCGTCGTGCACGACGACGCCCACCTCGCCGCGGTGGAGGCGGCCGTGCGCAGCCGCGTCGGCTGAACCGGGCGCCGGGCCGGGTCAGCGACCGCAGCACCCGTCGGTGCAGCCGCCGCCCTCCTGCGGCCCGCTCGCCTCGTCGACGTGCAGAGCGGCACCCGGGGCGCAGCAGCCCTCCCCGCGCCAGGCCTCCAGGCCCTCCTTGACCGCGATGCCGGCGATGACCAGGCCGGCGACCGGGTCGGCCCACGAGAGGCCGAACAGCGCGTTCAGGCCCAGGCCGACCAGCAGCACGGCCGACAGGTACGTGCACAGCAGCGTCTGCTTGGAGTCGGCCACCGCGGTCGCCGATCCCAGTTCGCGCCCGGCGCGGCGCTGCGCGTGCGACAGCAGCGGCATGACCAGCAGGCTCACCGCGGCCAGCACCAGCCCGACGCCCGACGGCTCGGCCTCCCCGTCGCCGAGCAGGGCGCGCACCGACTCGACGCCCACGTAGGCGGCCAGGGCGAAGAAGGAGATCGCGATGACGCGCAGCGCCCGGTGCTCGCGGGCCTCGCGCGCGGCGTGGTCGGGGGCGGAGAACTGCCAGGCGACCGCGGCGGCGGAGGAGACCTCGATCACCGAGTCGAGCCCGAAGCCGATCAGGGCGCTGGACCCGGCTTCCGCGCCGGCGGCCAGGGCGATCACCGCCTCGACGGCGTTGTAGGTGATGGTCGCGGCCACGAGAGCGCGCACCCGGCGGGTCAGCGCGTCGCGGCGCGCGGCGTTCGGGGACGTGCGGGTGGTGGTGGCCATCAGCGGCGGTCCTCCCGGGCGCGGGTCGGGCGGGACGGGGCGTGGCCGGAGCGGGCCGGCACCTCGACGTGGGTGGGCGTCTGCACGATCCCGACGGTACACGTTTCGATGAACTCAACGGGTGCTGAACCACCGCCCCGCTCCCTCCCGGCCCCGCGACCCCGGCCCGCCCGGACGCCCGCGGCGGCGTACGGTCGGCTCGTGACCTCTGCCACTGACCTGCACGGTGACCCGCACGTCGAGCGCTACCTCGAGACGAACGGCGAGGACGGCTACCTCTGGCGCAACGGCACCACCATCCTGATCCTCTTCACGAAGGGCCGGAAGTCCGGCGAGCAGCGCTCGCACGCGCTGATCTTCCGCCAGCACGGCGACGCGTACCTCGTGGTCGCCTCCAAGGGCGGCAGCGACGCCCCGCCCGCCTGGTTCCTGAACCTTCAGGCCGACCCGGACGTGGAGGTGCAGGTGAAGGGCGAGCGCTTCCGCGCCCGTGCCCGCGTCGCCACGCCGGAGGAGAAGCCGCGGATGTGGGCGTCGATGGTGGAGGTCTGGCCGGACTACGAGGACTACCAGCGGCAGACGTCGCGGGAGATCCCCGTCGTCGTCCTCGAACGCACCGGCGACGCCTGACGCGGCGGTTCCGCGCGAGACGGCCCGGGCACCCGCGACGGGTGCCCGGGCCGCTCAGCGCCGCCAGTCGGCGATCGCGTAGCGCAGGCCCGTGCGGGAGGTGGACCAGCCCTCGGCGGGCGCGCGCTCCGCCAGGCGCCACCCGTCGCCGAACGCGGGGGCGCGGGTGTCGCCGTCCACCTCGACGTCCACGGTGGTGACGACCAGCCGCGCCGCGCGCGGCAGCGCCTCCCGGTACACCTGCCCACCGCCCCCGATCCACACGTCCGGGCCGTCGTCGCCGCTCGCACCCACCACGGCGAGCGCCTCCTCCAGGGAGGGCGCGACCTCCGCGCCGGGCAGGTCGAGGCCCGCCCGCCGGCTCAGGACGACGTTGCGCCGGTCCGGCAGCGGCCGGTAGCGCGGCGGCAGCGAGTCCCAGGTGGCCCGGCCCATGACGACGGCCGAACCCCGCGTCAGCGTCGAGAAGTGCGCCAGGTCCTCGGGCAGGTGCCAGGGCATCCCGCCGTCGCGGCCGATGACCCCGTCGCGCGACTGCGCCCACACCATCCCGATCACGCGTGCCCCCGGTGTGTCGTCCCCTGCTGCGGCCGCGACCACCCTAGGGGCGCGCGCCGCCCAGCTCCGCCGCCCACGCCTCGCGCGCCGTCGTCACCGCCCGGCCCGTGGCGGCGGCCTCGGTGATCGCCGCCGCGACGAGCTGGTCCTGCGCCGCCTCGGCCAGCGGGTAGGGGGGCGGGCCCTCGCCGCGCACCCACGCCGCCGTGCGCAGCAGCAGCGTCGCCACCGCGATCTCCTCGTCGGACAGGCGCTCGCCGGGGAAGGGGTTGCGGTGCAGCACCTCCCCGTCGAGGGAGAGGTGGTCCAGGGCGAAGCCCTGCACGTCCTGGTGGATCCCCGTCTGGCGGCGCACGATCGTCGACTCCACCACCGTGCGCTCGTCCACCAGCCGCACCACGCGGTCGTCGACGAGCTCGCCGGAGCTGCCGCGCACCACCAGGCGCCGGGTGCGCAGCGGGTTGCGCGTCTGCGTCTCGGTGAAGTCGTAGAGGCCCCCGCGGCCGTCCCCGGCGTCCAGCACCGCCACCGTCGAGGCCGTCGGGCGCGCGGCGGTGTCGCCGGTCCAGCCGCTGCGGGCCACCGGGTCCACCAGCGGTGCGGTGCGCGTCACCGCGCTCACCCGCAGCGGCTCGGCGCCCAGCCCGGTGAACGCGCGGATGAGGGCGACCGCGTGGTGCAGCTGCGTGGAGGACACCTGCGCGTCGGTGACGGCGCCGATCAGGCCGCGGCGCACCACCGCCAGCCGCGCGGCGTTGCCGGGGTTCAGCGGGTACTGCTCGGCGACCTGCACCCGCCCGCCGGGCCCCACCTCGTCCCACAGCCGCCGCAGCGCGGGCACGTCCGCGCCGGGCGGCGTCTCCGCCAGCACCGCCGCACCCGCCGCCACCAGGTGCGGCACCAGCGTCGCGCCCACCGACGGCGGGGCGGTGCTGACGACGAGCTCCGGCGACGTCGCCAGCAGCGCGGCCGCGTCCCCGACGACCGGCGGGCCGAAGCGGCGGGTCACCTCGCCCGCCGCGTCCGGGCGGCGGGTCAGCACGCCGGTGACGCGCAGGTGCTGCGGCAGCCGGGCCGCCACCCGCAGGAACATGCCTGCGCGGTAGCCGGTGCCGACCAGCGCGAACCGCGCCGGTCCGGCGCTCACACGCCCACCGTGGACTCGCGCACCACCAGCCGCGTCGGCAGCACGCTCGTGCCGGGGGAGGTGCGCCCGGCCACGGCGTCCAGCAGCAGCTCCCCGGCGCGCCGGCCCATCGCCTCCAGTCCCAGCGCGACCGTCGTCAGCGGCGGCCGCGAGGCCAGCGCGATGACGTCCCAGTCGTCGAACCCCACCACGGCCACGTCCTCCGGCACGCGCCGCCCCGCGTCGCGCAGCCCGTCGCACACCCCGCGGGCGATCTGGTCGCTGCCGCAGGTGATCGCGTCCACGTCCGGGTGCCGGCGCAGCAGCAGGTCGGCGGCCAGCCGCCCCCAGCGCTCGCTCCAGTCGCCGTGCATCGGCTCGGCGACGAGGTGCCCGCCGGCCTCGGCGGCGGCGGCCTCGCGGCGCACGACCGCGGCGTGGTGGTCGGCGGGGCCGGTGACGTGCGCGACGCGCTGCCGGCCCAGGTCCAGCACGTGCCGGACGGCGGCGGCGGCACCGCCGGCCTGGTCGACGACGAGGCTGGTGTCGGCCGGGTCCTGCGAGGGGGTGAAGGCGTACACGACCGGGACGTGGCCGGGGGCGGCGATCGGCGGGCGGGGCTCGGTGCGCCGTCCGGTGACGATGATGCCGTCGACGCGGCGGGCCAGCAGGGTGCGCAGGTGGTGCTGCTCGCGCAGGGGGTCGTCGCGGCTGTCGCACAGCAGCACGACCATCTCCCCGGCGCCCAGGGTGTTCTCCGCCCCCAGCATCACGGGGATGGAGAAGCGGCCGAAGCTGTCGGTGGTGATCAGCCCCACCGTGTAGCTGCGCCCGGAGGACAGCCCGCGGCCCAGCGAGTCGGGGGTGAAGCCGAGCTGCTCGGCGGCGCGCCGGACGCGCTCGCGCGTCTCCGCGCGCAGCTGGCCGGTGCCGTTGAGGGCCTTGGAGGCCGTGCCGGGGGAGACGCCCGCCAGGGCGGCGACGTCCACGATGCGCGGCGGCGCCCCCGCCGGAACGCTCGTTTCCGTCATGCCGCGCCTCCTCGTCCTCGACGGGCGACGTCCGTGGCCCGGGGACCCACGACTGTACCTCCCTTGACGGTGCTCACCGGGGGTCGTAGCGTGCGCGGCAGAAAACGTGTTCCGCAGTTTCCTCCGGAAGCTGCGGACCGACTCGACGGAGAGCTGATGACCACGACCGCGCCCGACCCCCGCACCACCACCCAGGCGCCCGTCGCCCCGGCCGCACCCACCGCGGACGCCGCGGTCGCGCTGCACCCGGTCCCCTCGGGCCGTGCCCGCATCACCGGCGGCTTCTGGCACGAGCGCCAGGACGCCAACCGCCGCCAGGCCATCCGCACCGGCTACGAGAAGCTCGAGACCGCCGGCAACCTGCAGAACCTGCGCATCGCCGCCGGCACCGCCACCGGCGAGGTGCGCGGGCCGATCTTCATGGACTCCGACGTCTACAAGTGGCTCGAGGCCGCCGGGTGGGAGTACGGGCGCGAGCCCGACGAGGAGGTCCTCGGCTGGATCCGCGAGATCACCGAGATCGTCGCCGCCGCTCAGGCCGAGGACGGCTACCTCGACTCCGTGCAGCAGGTCCGCGGGAACGGCGCGCGCTACGTCGACCTGCCCTGGAGCCACGAGCACTACTGCGCCGGGCACCTCTTCCAGGCCGCCGTCGCCGTCCACCGCACCACCGGCGAGACCGGCCTGCTCGACGTCGCCGTCAAGCTGGCCGACCACCTCGTCGCCACCTTCGGCCCGGGGAAGACCGAGGAGGTCGACGGGCACCCGGTCGTCGAGATGGGCCTGGTGGAGCTGTACCGGGAGACCGGGAACCGCGCCTACCTGGACCTCGCGCAGTGGTTCGTCGACGCCCGCGGCCACGGCATCATCGAGAAGCACGGCAAGGAACCCACCTACTTCTCCGACCGCGTGCCGGTGCGCGAGGCGACCAGTCCCGAGGGGCACGCCGTGCGCGCGGTGTACCTGACGGCCGGTGCCGCCGACGTGGCCGCCGAGACCGGCGACGCCGAACTGCTGACCGCGCTGGTGCGGCAGTGGGAGGGCATGCTCTCCTCCAAGACGTACGTCACCGGCGGCATCGGGGCGCGCTGGGACTTCGAGCAGTTCGGCGACCACTACGAGCTCTCGCCCGACCGCGCCTACGCCGAGAGCTGCGCCGCCATCGGCAGCGTGCAGTGGTCCTGGCGGATGCTGCTGGCCACCGGCGAGACCCGCTACGCCGACCTCGTCGAGCGCACCCTGTACAACGCGTTCCTGCCCGGCGTCTCGCTGGCCGGCACCGAGTACTTCTACGTCAACCCGCTGCAGATGCGCGCCGGCGCCCACACCGACGAGGAGCGCAGCGCCGCGCACGGGCGCCGCCCGTGGTTCGACTGCGCCTGCTGCCCGCCGAACATCATGCGCACCCTGTCCAGCCTGGACGCCTACCTGGCGACCACCTCCGCCGACGGCGTCCAGCTGCACCAGTTCGCCACCGGCACCGTGCGCGCCGACGCGGCCGGCGGCGTGGAGCTGGCCGTCAGCACCGACTACCCGTGGGACGGCACCGTCCGCGTGGAGGTCCGCGAACCCGGCGAGGGGGAGTGGGAGCTCGCGCTGCGCGTGCCCGGCTGGGCTGAGGGCGCCACCGCCACCGTCGCCGGTCAGGACGTCGAGGCCACCGCCGGCGAGCACCTGCGCGTGCGCCGCACCTGGTCCGCCGGGGACGTCGTCGAGCTGGTGCTGCCCATGGGCGTGCGCGTGGTGGAGGCCGACCCGCGCGTGGACGCCGTGCGCGGCGCCGTCGCCGTCGAGCGCGGCCCCCTCGTGTACTGCGTCGAGCAGCCCGACCTGCCCGCCGACCTCGTCGCCGACGACGTGCGGGTGCGCGTGGCCGAGCTGCGCGGGGCCCGCGCCGAGCACCGCCCCGACCTGCTCGGTGGCGTGTCCGTGCTGCAGCTGCCCGTGCACCGCGCGCTCGGCGCGGCCAGCGGGCCGCTGTACCGGCCGGCCGGCGACGAGGCGCCCGAGCAGGCCGCCCCCGGGACCGTGGAGGTCCCGGCGATCCCCTACTACGCCTGGGCCAACCGCGAGGTCGGGCCCATGCGCGTCTGGCTGCCGCGGGCCTGAACCGGCCTCGCCCACCCGAGAGACGGAGGACAGCGATGGTGCTTCCCCGCAGGAACGTCCTGGGCCTGGGAGGGCTGGCGGCGCTGAGCGCGCTGCTGCCCTCCTGCGCCTCCACCCTGCCCGAACCCGACGTCACCGCCGCCGGGTTCGGGCAGGACGCCACCGGCACCGTCCGGCTGTGGTGCCGGGCGGCCACCGTCGGCGGCGTCCGGCAGACGGTCGACGCCTTCAACGCCTCCCAGGACCGGGTGCGGGTGGAGGTGACACCCGTCCTGGACGGGCAGTACGTCACCAAGCTCGCCACCGCGATCCGCGGCGGCAACGTCCCGGACATCGTCGACATCGACGACATCAACTCGATGCTCTTCATCTACCGGGACACCTTCACCGACCTCACCCCCCTGGTGGAGCAGCTCGACTTCGCCGACGAGCTCAACCCCGGCCAGCTGGGGCTGGCCACCCGCGACGGCCGCCGCTACGGGGTCCCGTACATCGCCGACAACTCCATGCTCTTCTGCAACACGGAACTGCTGGAGCGCGCCGGCGTGGACGTCGAGACCGCCACCGCGGACCTGGACGGGATGCTCACCGCCGCCCGGGCGGTGGGGGAGCTGGGCGACGGCTCGTACGGGCTGTCCATCGACGGCAACGCCGCGGGCATCCTCGGCTTCGTCGTCCAGCCGAACGTGTGGGCCGCCGGGGAGCGGAACATCGTCGGCGAGGTCGGCGACCAGCGCGGGAACATCGCCGGCAACGACGCCGTCCGGCGCACCTTCGAGTTCTACCGGACGCTCTGGGAGGAGGGTCTGATGCCGCAGGCCAACTTCTCCGGGGACGGCGCCCGGTGGGGCGCCCCGTTCACCGAGGGGACGACGGCGCTGTTCCCCGCCAACTACGCCGTGGCGGTCCTGAACGCACCCCCGGAGCTGCAGGCCAAGACCGGGGTGAGGCTCCTGCCCGGACCCGACGGCGGGCGCGCCACCTTCGCCGGCGGCGACAACCTCTGCATCCCGCGCGGGGCGTCCAACGCCTCCGGGGCGTGGCAGTTCGCCCGGTTCGCGCTGGACCTGCCGCAGCAGACCAACCTGCCCGCCGGCGGCTACATCCCGGTGCGCTCGGACGCCGCGACGGAGGAGTACCGCGAGAAGTACCCCCTGGCCGTGGCACCCCTGGAGCAGATCGAGGAGGCGTACGCACCCGTGACCCTCGCCTACAACCTGCTGTTCAACCAGCAGGACTCACCCTGGATCGCCGCGTTCCGGCAGGCCGTCTTCGACGGTGACGTCGACGGCGCCCTGGTCACCGGCCAGGAGGGCTTCGACCGCATCCTCGAGCAGGCGCAGCTGTGAGCGCCGTCGCGGACCGCGCCGCGTCGCGGACCCCCCGGCTCACCCGGGGCGGACGCCCCGCCGCGAGGGCCGGCAGCAGCGGGAACTCCCTCACCCACCCCACCCGCACCGGGCTGCTGCTGGTGCTGCCGGCGCTGGCCTTCGTCGTCGTCTTCGTCCTGGTGCCGCTGGTCTTCGCGGTCTACATGTCGCTGACGAACTGGCCGCTCATCGGCTCCTACGACTTCATCGGCTTCGGCAACTACGCCGGGGTGGCCCAGGACCCGGTCTTCTGGAAGTCGGTCGGGTACACCGTCCTCTACACGGCGATCGTCACGCTGCCGATCCTCCTGATCGGCTACGTCCTGGCCGTGCTGGTGCGTTCCAACCGCCGCGGCTCCACCCTGTTCCGGACGGTCTTCTTCCTGCCCTACGTCATCGGCCTGACCACCCTGAGCTTCCTGCTCGTGCTGGAGGCCCAGCCCAGCTCGGGTGCGGTGAACATCGTGCTGGAGGGGCTCGGGATCACCGACGGCACGACCGCCTGGCTGGCCGACGGCCCGCTGGCCACCGGCCTGATCTGCGTGATGATCGTCTGGGCGGTGTCGGGGCTGACGATGGTGCTCCTCATGGGCGGCATGCAGGGCATCCCCCGCGAGGTCTACGAGTCCGCGGAGATGGACGGCGCGAGCTGGTGGCAGCGCGAGCGCAGCATCACCATCCCGATGCTCCGCAAGACGATCGCGATGAGCCTGGTCATCTCCGTCATCGGCTCGCTGCTGGCGTTCACCCAGTTCTACGTCCTCACCCGGGGCGGCCCGGGAACGGACACCCAGACGGTGGTCATGTACATCTACCAGCGCGGTTTCGTGCAGCTCCAGCTCGGTGCCGCCTCCGCCCTGTCGGTCGTGCTCGTGGTCGTCATCGGCCTCGTCACCGCCGCCCAGTTCCGCCTGCTGCGCGAGAAGGACTGAGGGAGCCGTCGTGTCCACCACCGCACCCACCACCGTCGCCACCGCCCCGGCGAGCGCCCCGCAGCGCCGCACCCGGAACCGCCCCGCCCAGGGGCCGGAGCGCACCCGGGCGGAGAGCCGCACCAAGGTCACCCTGTACGCCGTCGGCGGGGTCCTGGCGGCGCTGGTCTTCCTCGTCCCGCTGGTGTGGTCCGTGCTGCGGTCCTTCCAGCCCAACGACGCCATCGTCTCCACCACGCCCACCTGGGAGCAGCTGACCTCCTTCACCGGGGAGAACTTCCGGGCCCTGTTCAACGGCGACGCCGACATCCTGCGATCCGTCGGCAACAGCCTCGTGGTGTCGATCTCCACGGCCCTGCTGACGGCGGTGCTGGCCACGCTGGCCGGCTACGGGTTCGGGCGGTTCGGCTTCCGCGGCCGCAACGCCCTCTTCGGCCTGGTCGTGGTGACGATGATGGTGCCCTTCCAGGCGATCATCACGCCGCTGTACCTGCAGATGAACGCCATGGGCCTGACCGACTCCCGGCTCGGGCTGGTGCTGTTCTACTCCACCGTCAACCTGCCGTTCGGCGTGTTCGTCATGCGCAACGCGTTCGAGTCGATCCCCGCGGAGATCGAGGACTCCGCGCACGTGGACGGCGCCGGCACGATGCGCACGCTGACCTCGGTGCTGCGACCGATGCTCGTGCCGGGCATCGCCACCAGCGCCCTGTACGCCTTCCTGGCCTCGTGGACGGAGTTCCTGGGAGCCCTGACGTTCCTCACCGACGACCGCAAGTACACCCTGCCGCTGTCGCTGGTGAACCTGCAGTCCGGCGCCTACGGGGCGATCAACTTCGGTTACCTCGTGGCCGGTGCGGTCGTGGCGATGATCCCCTGCGTGATCCTCTACGTCGCCCTGCAGCGCTTCTACGTCGCGGGCCTCGCCTCCGGCGCCGTCAAGGGCTGACCCCGCCCCTCTCCCCACCTCCACCCCCCACCCCCGCGGTGATCAAGGAAGTTGCACCTTCCTTGATCACCGCGGGGGTGGGGGATTTCGTCGTGGGTGGGGCAACCTGGCGGGGGGCTGCGGCGTCTTGAAGGGCAGTCGTCGTGAGGAGGGGCCGTGGAGGGCTCGTTCGAGGAGTTCGTCGCCGCGGGCGGCGGCAGGCTCCTGCGCACCGCGCTGCTGCTCACCTGCGACCGGGCGGCGGCCGAGGACCTGGTGCAGGACGTCCTGGAGCGCGCGTACGTGCGCTGGCGCTCCATCGAGGACCCGCACGCGTACACCCGCACGGCGATGAGCCGTGCCGTCACCGACCGGTGGCGGCGGGTGGCCCGGCGCCCGCGGGAGGTGGAGCTGCAGGGCTGGCACGGGCGGGCCGTCCCCGATGGCGCGGCCGACCGCGCCGTGCGCGCGGACGTCGTGGACCACCTGCGCAAGCTGCCGCCGCGGCAGCGGGCCGTCATCGTGCTGCGCTACTTCGAGGACTGGTCCGAGGAGCGCATCGCGGAGGAGCTGGACGTCTCGCGCGGCACCGTCAAGAGCCAGGCCTCCAAGGGCCTGGCCAGGTTGCGCGAGCTCATGGGTGCAGACGAGGACGAGGAGGCGATGAGCCGGTGGTGAACGAGGTCGAGGAACGGCTGCGGCGCGAGATGGCGGCCGCGGTGCAGGGCGTGGAGGCGCCGGTGTGGCTGCCGGCCGCGGCGCGCAAGGGGGGCCGCCGGCGGGCGAACCGGCGTCGCGCGCTGCTGGCGGCCCCCGCCACGGCAGCGGCGGTGGGCGCCGTCGGGGTGGCCTCCTGGGGCGGCTGGCTCCGCACGGGGGAGACGTCGGTGGTCGCGCCCGCGTCCTCGGGGGCGCTGGCACCGCAGCCCGACGTGCGGACCGAGGCCGGTCCCACCGCCGGGCCCGGCGGGCAGGAGGACCTGCAGGAGGCGGCGCGCGCGGCGGTGGCGCAGGCCGAGGCCCTCGAGGCCTACTTCGCGGCCGGCTATGACTACGACGACGCCGTGGAGCTGGGGCGGCTGTGGAACGTCGAGCCCGGTGAGGCCAAGTCGACCGCGGGGGCGCACCTGCTGGCCGGTGAGGACCTGCCGTTCGAACCCGTCGAGCAGCCCGTCGAGCAGCCGCCCGCGCCGGCGGACGACCGCGCCCCGCAGCGCGAGGCGTTCTTCGCCGCCGGGTACACGTACGACGACGCCGTCGAGCTCGCCCGGGCGTGGAACGTGGATCCCTGGGAGGCGAAGGCGCTGGCCGGGGAGCGCCTGCTGGCCGGTGAGACGCTGCCGGTGCAGCCCTGACCCCGGGGAGCACCCCGCGCGGTGAGCCGGTGCTGCGCCGGCGCACCGGCGTGGAGGTGGAGCTGCTCGCCCCGCGCGGGTCCAGCCGCCGGCACCTCGCCGAGGAGCTGGCCCGCCGCTGCGGCGGCTCGGTGCGGGCGGTGTTCCACGCCGACAGCGAGACGTCGGCGACGGCGGGCGTCGAGAGGTTCTGGCACCTGACACCGGGGTTCGAGGTCCTCGGTGCCGACGGCGCGCTGCGGTGCCGCCTGGTGGACGACACCACGATCACGGCGGACCTGGACCCCTCCGCCGCGCCGCGGCCGGGCTGGTACCGGGTGCTCACCGACGACGCGCGCCTGCTGCGCCTCGTCGCCGCGCACACCGACCCGGCGGAGGGGATCGGGTCGGTGCTGGAGCCGGTGGCGCGGTTGTTCGGCACGCGGGTGGCCGCGGTGGGCGCGGTGTTCCGCGTCGACGACGGCGCGGGGGCGAGCGTGGCGATGGCGGCGCCCCTGCCGGGGGAGCGGGAACGCCCCTGCGAGGTGATCACGCCGCCGCTGGAGCGCGACCACCTGGCCGCGCTGGAGGCGCTGCTGGCGCCGGCGCGCGAGGCGGGGTTCACGGTGCCCGCCGAGGCGGCGGTCCACCTGCACCTGGACGCCGTCCCGTTCCGCGACGTCGAGGCGTTCCGGGGGGTGCTGCGGTTGTTCGGTCCGTGGCGCGAGGGCCTGCGTGCGCTACTGGGCACCAACCCGGCGTGCCGGCGGCTGGGGCCGCCGCCGGCAGCGCTGGTGGCGCTGGGTGAGCGCCGCTGGGACGGTTGGGGGGAGCTGCACGCGGCCGCGGCGGCCACCGCGCCCTCGAAGTTCTGCGACGTCAACCTCACCCACGTCCTGGGGACGCGCCCCGGGCCACCGACCCTGGAGGTGCGGGTGCTGCCGGGGTGCGCCGACGGCCGCGCGATCGTCGCGCGGGCCGCCCTGGTGGAGGCGCTGCTGGAGCGGTTCTGCTCCGGCGACCCCCTCCCGGCGGTCCCCGGTGACGCCGCGGCGGCCGCGGACGCGCTGCGGACCCTGGCCGGCCCGGTTCCGGCGCACGGGTAACGTCCTGGGCGACAGCCGCCGCCGCAGGAGGGGAACCCCGTGCCGTACTTCGTCGCCACCTACGCCTACACGCCCGACACCGCCCTGCGCGACGAGGTGCGCCCCGTGCACCGCGAGTGGCTCGCCGGGCTGGGCGAGCGCCTGGTGCTGTCCGGGCCCACCGACGCCGACGGCGCCGTCCTGGTGTTCGAGGCTCCCGACGCGGCCGCCGTGGAGGCGCTGCTGGAGCAGGACCCGTTCACCGTGCGCGGGATCGTCGCCGAGCGCCGTGTCGTCGGCTGGAACCCGATCCTGGGGCGCCTCGCCGGTTCCCTCTGACCGGGGGAGGGGACCCGGCGTCAGCGGCGCGCGGACGCGTGCAGCTGCCGCACCACGTCGGCGACGTCGGGTTCCTCCACGGACAGGTCGCGCACGTCCGCCAGCCGGGAGACGCCCGCCAGCACCTCGGCCGCGGTGGTGGCCGCCGGGCCGAACGCGAGGCGCTGGCGCAGGCCGTCGGCCTCGACGGCCACGAGGTCGGCGCCGGGCACCCGCAGCGGCGGGACCGGTTCGCGCAGGTCCACCACGAGGACGCGCCGGGTGCCGACCCGGCGGGCCCGGCCCGGCAGGTCGCCGTCGTGGGCCAGGCGCCCGGAGTCCACGACGAGGACCCGGTCGCACAGCCGCTGCACGTCGCCCGTGTCGTGGGTGGTGAGCAGCAGCGTGGTGCCGTGCGCGGCGCGCTCGGCGCGCAGGAACCTCCACAGCAGCAGCGCCGCCGCAGGTGAAGGAGTTCGCGGCCTCGCGGCCCTCCAGGAGCCAGGACTGCAGCGCCCCGGCGGTGACGAACAGCGCGCAGAACACCGCCGTGCCGCCCAGCACGGAACCGCCGAGCAGCACCAGCGCCGTCGCACCCGTCACGACGCCGGTGAGCACGTCCGCCGGTGCCTGCAGCACGGACGGGAACGGGGTGGCGGCGGCCAGCGCGGCCAGCCGCGGCGGGAACCACAGCCTGCGCGGCAGCGGCTGGAACGCGGCGCGCCCCAGGTCGTCGGCCCAGTCGGCCACCTGGGGGTCGACCGGGCGCGCCAGGTCGACGGCGACGTCGCCGGTGCGAACCCGCCGGGCCAGGCGGTCGTCGGCGAACACCGACACCGGCGCCGGCGGCGGTGGCGGTGGCGGCCCGGTAGGCGGAGTACCGGCGGAACCCCGCGACCACCGGGGCGGGGTAGGCGGTCACCGGCACGAGCGACGACCCCAACGCCGGCGCCGGGTCCGCGAGGGGGAGCGGCGGGCCGCGCGCGACGCGGTTCGCCTTGCCGCCCGGCCCGCAGTGCCTACCGTGGAGGGGGACGGGCCGTACCCGCGTGCCCGCCGAGCCCGCCGTGCGGGTCTCGTCCTCGTCCCAGGAGGGGTTCCCCGTGAGCAGCACCCGCGCCTCGACGTCCTCGCGCCTGTCCGTGCAGCGCTCCCCGGTCCAGCTGACGTCCCTCCTCGTCGGGATCGCGTTCCTCGTCGTCGGCGTCCTCGGGTTCGTCCCCGGGATCACCACCGACTACGGGCAGCTGAGCTGGGCGGGCCCGGACTCGCACGCCCACCTGCTGGGCGTCTTCCAGGTCTCCGTCCTGCACAACGTCCTGCACCTGCTGTTCGGCGTCGCCGGCGTGGTGCTGTCCCGCGGGGCGAACGCGGCGAAGGCGTACCTGCTCCTCGGTGGCGTCGCCTACCTGGGCCTGTGGGTGTACGGCCTCGTCGTCGCCCAGGACGTGCAGGCGAACTTCGTGCCGCTGAACACCGCCGACGACTGGCTGCACCTGGGCCTGGGGGCCGGGATGCTCCTGCTGGGCCTGCTCATGCCGCGCCGCAGCTCGACGGGCACGGCGGAGACGTACGCGCGGTCCACCGCCGGCGGCGACGTGCAGTGATCCGGCGCTGAGCCGGCACCGGACCTGAGGAGTTCCGCGTGGCCAGGACACCGCGGACCGTCCGCCTCGTCGTGGACACCGACGCCGCGAACGAGGCCGACGACCAGTACGCCGTCGTCCACGCGCTGCTGTCCGAGACGCTCGACGTGCGCGGGATCGTGCCGGCCCACTTCGGGGACGCGCGCTCGGCGACGAGCATGGCCGACAGCCGTGCCGAGGTGGACCTGCTGCTGGAGCTGCTCGGCCGCACCGGGTCCGTGCCGGTGGCCGACGGGGCACCGCGCGCGCTGCCGGACGAGCGCACCCCCGTGGACAGTCCCGGCGCGCGGCTCATCGTCTCCGAGGCCCTGGCCGACGACGAGCGCCCGCTGTTCGTCACCTCGCTCGGGCCGCTGACCGACATGGCCTCGGCGCTGCTGCTGGAACCGCGGATCGCGGAACGGGACCTCACGGTCGTCTGGATCGGCGGTCCGTCCTACGGCGGGATCTGGGACGGGCCGAAGCCGGAGTTCAACCTGAGCAACGACGTGCACGCCGCGAACGTCGTGTTCGGCAGCGGGGTCGAGCTGTGGCAGGTGCCGCGGTCGGTGTACACGCGCGTCGGCGTCGGGTACGCCGAGCTCGAGGAGCGCGTGGCCCCCTGCGGGCGCATCGGCCGGTACCTCGTGGACCAGCTCGTCGCGTGGAACGACGAGCACCACCCCCGGGCCATCGAGCACCGCTCCCTGGGGGACTCGCCCGCGATCGGTGCCGTGCTGAACCCGCAGGGCGCGGTGTGGCGCCGCCGGGCCGCTCCCCGCTTCCTCGACGGTCGCACGATGGCCGAGGGGCCGGACCCGGAGCGCACGGTCCTGGTGTGCGAGGAGTTCGACACCCGGTACCTGCTGGAGGACCTCTTCGCCAAGCTGCGCCGGGCTACCGCGGGCTGACGTCCCCGGTCACCGCGCTGAACCGCTGGCCCCGCCCGGGCACCACCCCGCGCCCGTCGTCCTGGCCGGCGCCGCCCTCGGGCGCCTCCAGCACGGTGCCGGTGAACGCGAACGGGATCCCCGCGGCCAGCGCGGGGCTCGGCCGGTCCATGAGCTGCAGGTGCAGGTGGGGTTCGCTGGAGTTCCCCGAGTTCCCGCACTCGCCGAGCACGTCCCCGGCCGCGACGACGTCACCGGGGCGCACCCGCAGCGACCCGCGGCGCAGGTGCGCGTAGCAGGCGAAGCTGCCGTCGCCGTGGTCCACGACGACGTGGTTGCCGACGACGAGCCGCCAGCTGACCAGGTCGCGCAGCGCCCCCTCGGCGAGCAGGTACGGCAGCGCCAGCCAGCTGTTGCGGGAGCGGTGGTCGCGGGCCCGGCCGGAGGCGCGCACCACCCGCCCGCCGGCCCCGGCGAGGACCGGCTGACCGAACGCGGGGAACCGCTGCGGCGGCAGGAGACCACCGCCGACGCTGAACGGCGGCCGGGAACCGTCGGCCGGGTCGGCGAGCAGGTCGACGGCGTAGGTCTGCCCGTAGCCGTGGGTGCCGTGGCTGGGCACGCGGTCGGCGGGCGTGGACAGCGCCTGCCAGCGCCCGGTGACGACCGGGCCGATCAGCCGCGCGGGCGGCCGGGGGCCGCCCCCGAACACCGTCAGCACCACCACGAGGACGACGAGCACGACCAGGGCGGGCGCCACGAGCGGCTCCAGCGCCCGCGGCACCCCCGGCCCGGGCAGCACCTCCAGCGCCACCAGCACGACGACGAGCAGGCACAGCCCGCGGTTCGCGGTGCCGCGCAGCCGGGCCAGCGCCCGCACCCGCCCGGGCAGCGCGGGAGCGGAGCCGGTGGTGCGCAGCGGGGGAGGGGTTCGAGGGCTCACGTCGGCCTCCGTGCAGGGGTCGGGGGTTCGGGTCTAGCGCTCGGCGGCCAGCAGCAGCACGAGCAGGGGCACCACGCGCGGGGCGGGCACCTCGTAGCGGCCGCGGCCGGTGCTGCGCAGCCAGCCGGCGGCGACGAGCTGGCGCAGGTGGTGGTGCAGCTGCCCGGTGGTGCCCACGCCCTCCAGGCGCGACAGCTCCCCGGTGGAGGTGGTGCCGCGCACGACGTGCTGCACCAGCAGCAGCCGCACGGGGTGGGCCAGGGCGTCCAGGGCGCCGGCGCGCGCCGACCAGTCGGCCTCCAGCAGCGCCTCGGTCGTCGAGCCCTGCTGCCACTCGTACGTCAGGTCGCCCGGCAGCCGCACCGTGCCGGTCATCAGCACGCCGCCGTCCTCGCCGACCCGTCCGCGCAGGCCCTCCAGGGCCCAGAACCGCTCGTCGCCCAGGCCCGCCCGCGCGCCGCCGGCACCCGCGCGCAGCAGCGCGAGGACCTCGTCGAGCTTGTCGGAGACGGTCGGTTCCTGTTCCTCCGCGAACCCGGTCACACGCCGAAAGTACGGATCTACGACGCTATCCGTCAAGCGCTGCCAGAACTTCCGGGAGCGAAGTACGTCCAGACGTACTTCTGGGTGTGGTGGTGAGCACACCGGTGGGCGACGGCCGGGAACGTCTCCGCGAGGCGGCACACTGGTGCCGTGACGATGACCGACCCCGCGCCGGTGACCGGCGCCGCCCCGGCACCCGCCGCCGACGACGCGGCCGCCGCCCGGCTCGTGGACCGCCTCGCCGCCGCGCTCGGCACCCCCGCCGGTTCCGGCGTGGTGGACGCCTCCACGCGCCGACGTGCCGAGTACACCTCCGACGCCTCGAACTACCGCGTGGTGCCGCAGGTCGTCGTCTTCCCGCGCTCGGTCGAGGACGTCGAGGCCGTCTTCGCCCTCTGCCGCGAGCTGGGCGTGCCGTTCACCAGCCGGGGGGCCGGCACCTCCGTGGCCGGCAACGCGGTGGGCACCGGCGTCGTCCTGGACTTCTCCCGCCACCTGAACCGCGTCCTGGAGATCGACGCGGAGAGCGGCACGGCGCTCATCGAGCCGGGCGTCATCCTCGACGACCTGCAGCGCGAGGCCGCCCCGCACGGGCTGCGCTTCGGCCCGGACCCGTCCACCCACGCCCGCTGCACCGTCGGCGGCATGATCGGCAACGACGCCTGCGGGTCGCACGCCCTCGCCTACGGCCGCACCAGCCACAACGTGCTGGCGCTGGAGGTCCTCGACGGTCACGGGCGCCGGTTCTGGACGGACGAGCCGCCCGCGGACCTGCTGGGCGAGCTGGAGGCGGTCGCCTCCCGGCACCTGGCCACGATCCGCACCGGGTTCGGCACCTTCGGCCGGCAGGTGTCCGGGTACGCGCTGGAGCACCTGCTGCCGGAGACCGGCGGCCCGCGCGGCACCGCCCTGGCCCGCCTCCTCACCGGTTCCGAGGGCACCCTGGCGACGATCCTGCGCGCGCGCGTCCGGCTCGTGCGGCAGTCGCCGTCCACGACCTTCGTCGTCCTCGGCTACCGCTCCATGCACGAGGCCGCCGACGCCACCCCCGCCCTGCTGACCCACCGCCCCCTGGCCGTGGAGGGCATCGACCGCCGCCTGGCCGACGCCGTGGTGCGCCGCGGCGGCTCCGTCGACGGGCTGCCCACCGGCGACGGCTGGCTGTTCGTGGAGATGGGCGGGGACACCCCCGAGGAGTCCCTGGCCGCCGCCCGCGCGATGGTCGCCGACTCCGCCGCGCTGGACTCCGTCGTCATCCCCACCGCCGCCGACGCCCGCAAGCTGTGGCGCATCCGCGAGGACGGCGCCGGCCTGGCCGGGCGCTCCCCGGAGGGTCAGCCCGCCTGGCCCGGTTGGGAGGACGCCGCCGTCCCGCCGGAGAAGCTTGGCACCTACCTGCGCGAGTTCGACGCCCTCATGGCCTCGCACGGCGTCGACGGTCTCGCCTACGGCCACTTCGGCGACGGCTGCATCCACGTGCGCATCGACTTCCCCCTCTACGACGGCGACGGCGCGCAGCGCACGAAGGCGTTCCTCGAGGACGCCGCGCGGTTGGTCGCGAAGCACGGTGGTTCGCTGTCCGGTGAGCACGGCGACGGCCGCGCCCGCGGTGCCCTGCTGCCCCTGATGTACGACGCGGACTCCATCGCCGCGTTCGAGGAGGTCAAGCGCGCCTTCGACCCCGCGGACCTGCTCAACCCCGGTGTCCTCGTGCGGCCTGCGCCGCTCGACGCGGACCTGCGCGTGCCCGCCGCCCGCCCCGCCCACGCCCTGGGCATGCCGCTGAAGTTCGCGTACTCCCACGACGGCGGCGACCTCACCCGCGCCGTGCACCGCTGCGTCGGCGTGGGCAAGTGCCGCGCCGACTCCGGCGGCGTCATGTGCCCCAGCTTCCTGGCCACCGGCGACGAGAAGGACTCCACGCGCGGGCGCGCCCGCCTGCTGCAGGAGATGGTCAACGGCACCCTCGTCACCGACGGCTGGCGCGCGCAGGAGGTCCACGACGTCCTCGACCTGTGCCTGTCCTGCAAGGGGTGCACCGCCGACTGCCCCGCGGGCGTGGACATGCCCACGTACAAGGCGGAGTTCCTCGACAAGCACTACGCCGGGCGGCTGCGCCCGATGAACCACTACCTGCTCGGCTGGCTGCCGCGCTGGTCGAGGCTGGCCACGCTGCACCGGTTCGAGACGAAGCTCGTCAACGCGCTCACCGGGGTGCCCGCGCTGGCGGCGCTCGCCAAGCGCGTCGGCGGCATCGCGCAGGAGCGGCCGCTGCCGAAGTTCGCCGAGCAGACGTTCCGCGCCTGGTTCCGCCGCAGGCCCGTGCGCACGGGCGGCCAGCCCGTCGTGCTGTGGGTGGACTCCTTCACCGAGCACTTCTCGCCGGAGGTCGGCCGGGCCGCGGTGACGCTGCTGGAGCACCTGGGTTTCGAGGTGTCCATCACCACCGAGAAGGTCTGCTGCGGGCTGACGTGGGTGTCCACCGGTCAGCTCGACGGCGCGAAGAAGCAGTTGCGCGCCTCCCTGGACGCGTTGAACGCCCCGGGCCTGCCCGCCGACGCGCCCGTCGTCGGGCTCGAGCCGTCCTGCACGGCGCTGCTGCGCGAGGACGCCGCGGAACTGCTGCCGGACGACCCGCGCGCCCGCGCCCTGGGGTCGCGGGTGAAGACGCTCGCCGAGCTCATCGCCGAGCAGCGCCCCGACTGGGTGCCGCCGCGCCTGGACCCGGACGGGGACGTGCGGGCCGTCGTGCAGCCGCACTGCCACCAGCACGCCGTCATGGGTTTCGCGCCCGACGCCGCGCTGCTCGCCAAGGCGGGCGTGGACGCGCAGGTCCTGTCCGGCTGCTGCGGCCTGGCGGGGAACTTCGGCGCCGAGGACGGGCACTACGACGTCTCGGTGAAGGTGGCCGAGCACGCCCTGCTGCCGGCGCTGCGCGGCATCGAGCAGGACCCGGGCGCGGTGGTCGTCGCCGACGGGTACTCCTGCCGCACCCAGTCCGACAACCTCGCCGGGGTGCGGCCCAAGCACCTGGCGGAACTGCTCGTCGAGGCGCTGCAGCGGCAGGGCTGAGGTTCCTCAGCGGGGCGCCGTCGTCCTGGCCCGCCACAGCAGCACGGCCAGGGCGGCGGCCACGGGCGTCCACAGCGCCCGCTCGACCCCGGAGGGCGAGGCGAGGTTCAGCGCCGTGCCCACGACCATCAGGCCGGCTGCGCCGGTGAGGACCCGGCGCCGCGCGCGCTCGGGGACGAGCCCCGAGCCGGCCGTCGCGGCCAGCAGCGCGTAGGCGATCGCGGAGCCCGCGCTGGCCGCGCGCAGCCCGGGCGGCAGGACGCCGGGGTTCGTCCCGCCCCAGGCGGCGGCCCCCCACGGTGCGCCCGCGGCGAGCGCGACCTGGAACGCGGCCACGCCGCCGCACAGGGCGCAGGCGGCGACGGCCGAGCGGCCGGGACGGGGGAGCGGGGGGGCGGAGAACGACATATCTGGAAGATAGAGGTATCTGGTAGATATGCTCAAGGGGTGGCGAGAACCCCGCAGACGCAGCTGGCCGTGCTCGGCGCCCTGTCGATCGAGCCCATGACGGGCTACCGGCTGCGCGCCGAGATCGTCCAGACGCTCGGCCACTTCTGGCAGGAGAGCTTCGGGCAGGTCTACCCGGCGCTGTCCGCCCTCGAGGAGGAGGGCCTGGTCGAGCGCGAACGCGGAGGGGAGCGGGCGACCGGCCGGTCCGGCAACGTCTTCCACCTCACCGCGGCCGGCCGGGAGCGGCTGCGCGAACTCCTCGCCGCACCCTTCTCCCAGCCCTCCCCGCGCGACCCGCTCCTGCTGCGCCTGTTCTTCGGCCACCACGTCGAGCCCGCGCTCGTGCGCACCTGGCTCACCGAGGCCCTGACCGGGGCGGAGCGGGCCTGCGAGCGCTACGACGAGCTGTGCGCCGAGATCGAGCGGGAACCGGACTTCGCCACCCGCGGGGTGTTCCGCCTGCTGACCGTCTCGGCCGGCCGGCACACCGCCCGGGCGCGGGCGGACTGGGCGCGCGAGGCGCTGGAACTGCTGGAGGGCGTCGCGACCGACGGGCGAGCAGGGGTGGGGGGCCGGCGTGCGGATCGTCATCGCTGAGGACGACGCGCTGCTGCGCGAGGGGCTGGCGCTCCTGCTGCGCGCGGAGGCCCTCGACGTGGTGGCCACCGCGGGCACCGCCGCGCAGTTCCTGGCGGCCGTCGACGAGCACCGCCCCGAGGTGGCCGTCGTCGACGTGCGCATGCCCCCCACCTTCACCGACGAGGGGGTCCTCGCCGCCGTCGAGGCGCGGCGCCGCCACCCCGGCCTGGCGGTGCTGGTGCTGTCCGCCCACGTCGAGCAGGCCTTCGCGACCGAGCTGCTGGCCGGCGGTGCGGGCGGGCTGGGGTACCTGCTCAAGGAGCGCGTCGGCCACGTCCGGGAGTTCCTCGACGCCCTGCAGCGGGTGGCGGCGGGGGGCACGGCCGTCGACCCGGAGGTCGTCGCCCAGCTGCTGACCCGCGTGCACGGCGACCGGGGCCTGGACCGGCTGACCCCGCGGGAGCGGGAGGTGCTGGCCCTGATGGCGGAGGGGCTGGGCAACGGAGCGATCGCCCGGCGGCTGGTCGTCACCGAGGGAGCCGTCCACAAGCACGTCCGCGCCATCTTCGCCAAGCTGGACCTGGCGCCCACCGACGACAGCGACCGGCGCGTCACCGCCGTGCTGCGCTACCTGGAGCGGCCGGGCTGAGCGCGGCGGCGCGTCACGCCCACGTCGGCAGGGTGACGCGGACGGTGGTGGGGCCCCCGGGCGGGCTGTGCAGCGACATCGTGCCGTCCAGGGCCTCCACGCGGCGCCGGACGCCGTCCAGCCCGGTGCCCGCGCGCTCGTCGGCGCCCCCCGCGCCGTCGTCGTGGACCTCCACCACCAGCCGCCCCGCGTCGGCGCGCAGGTGCACCCGCACCCGCGCGGCCCGGCTGTGCTTGGCGGTGTTCGTCAGCGCCTCGGCCACGGTGAAGTAGGCGGCCGAGGCCACGGCGGCCGCCACGGGGGGCAGCGGCTCCTCCCGCACGCTGCACGGGACGGGGCTGTGCGCCGCCAGTCCGGCCACGGAACCGGCGAGCCCCCGGTCGGCCAGGGCCGGCGGGTAGATGCTGCGCACCACGCCCCGCAGGTCCGCCAGCGCCTCCTCGGCGGCGGTGCGCGCCGCCAGGACCACGGGCAGCGCCGCGACCGGGTCGCGCTCGAGGGCGCGCTCGGCGATGCCCAGGTGCATCGCCACGGCCACGATCCGGTTCTGGACGCCGTCGTGCAGGTCGCGCTCGATGCGCCGCAGCTCCGCGGCGTGGGCGTCGACGGCCGCGGCCCTGGTGGCGGTGACCTGCGCCAGCCGCTGCGCCAGCGCCGTGGGCGGCGGCGCCAGGCGGGCCGAGCTCAGGCGCAGGTACCCGCGCGCCAGGAGCGGGACGACGAGGACGCCGGCGGCGGCGTACCCGGCGGCGATCAGCACCGTCAGCCCCGCCTGCCCCCACGAGGCCACCGGCGTGTTCAGCGTGGAGACGGTGCCCGGGAACAGCGGCCACGCGGCCGCCAGGGCGAGGTTCTGCACGAGCCCGATCGGTGCGCTCAGGGCGGCGACCCCGGCCAGCGTGCCGACGGTGGCGTGCAGCACCAGCCAGCCGAGGTCGCGGCGCACCGCGGGGACCGGCAGCGCGCCGGCGAGCGCGCCGTGCGCCGGCGGCGGGTGCCCCAGGTGGCGGCCGGTGCGCCGCCGCTCGAACTCGGCCAGCGCGCCGACCGCGCGCAGCAGGCGCGGCACCAGGGGCCAGGTGACGACCAGGGCCGCGCAGACGGCCAGCGCCACCAGCAGGGCACCGGCCGCCAGCGCGGTGCCGGTGCCGTCCACGAGGAACCGGAAGCCGCGCAGGTGCCCCTGCCAGCGGCCGGTCGCGGTCAGCGCGTCGTCCACGCCGGCATGGTCCCGGCCCCGTCGCGGCGTTGTCGAGCCACCGCGACGGAGCACGGCGAGGACACCCGCGCGCCGCTCAGGCGGCCGGCGCCGGCTCGCCCAGGAACTCCAGCAGCGCCTCGGTCACCTCCCGGTGGTGGGTCCACAGCAGCCCGTGCGGAGCGCCCTCGACCTCCACGTACGTCGCCGAGGGCAGCTGCCGCAGCGTCTGGCGCGCGGTGGCGTCGATCGGCAGGATCCGGTCCTCGGTGCCGTGCAGGACCAGCACCGGCACGTCGAACTTCAGCAGGTCCTCGCGGAAGTCGGTGAGCCACGTCGGCACGCACGCGGAGGCGGCGTGCGGCGAGGACGAGGCCGCCACCGCCCAGCTGGCGTCCACCGCGGCCTGGCTGATCCGCTCGCCCAGCGTCCGGTCGAGGTTGTAGAAGTCGGCGAAGAAGGCCTCGAAGTACGCGTACCGGTCGGCGGTCACGGCGTCCAGGACGCCCTCGAAGACCGCCCCGTCCACCCCGGTGGGGTTGTCGTCGGTCCTCAGCAGGAACGGCTGCAGCGAGGCCAGCAGCGCGACCTTCGCCACCCGCTCGGAGCCGTACCGCCCCAGGTAGCGCGTCACCTCACCGGAACCCATGGAGAAACCCACGAGCACGACGTCGCGCAGGTCCAGGGCGGTCAGCAGCGCGTCCAGGTCGGCGGCGAAGGTGTCGTAGTCGTAACCGGTGGTGGGCCGGCTGGAGCGGCCGAAACCGCGCCGGTCGTACGTGATGACCCGGTAACCGGCTTCCAGCAGCGCAGGCTGCTGCTTCTCCCAGGAGTCCCCGTCCAGGGGGTAGCCGTGGATGAGCACGACGGGCTGACCGGTGCCGTGGTCCTCGTGGTGCAGCTCGACCGGGGCGCTGTTCTCGGTGCCGACGGTGGTGGTGGGCACGGGGCATCGTTCCTCTCGTCAGTGGTTCCGGGGCGCTCGGCGTCCGCGGTGCCACAGACGCTAGGCGGGGCCGAGGGAGCGGTCGATGGCGCTGGCTCCCGCACCGGGGGTACAGCCTGCTGCACCAGACGGCGCTGCCCGCCCGCCGTGCGGGCGCGCTCGGCCGGCCGCCGGCCGTGGCACCCTGACGCGGTGGCAGCACCTCCCCGTCCCGCCGCGGTGCGCCGCGGATCGAACCTGCCCCGCGTCGGGGACTACAACCGGGTCGTCGTCCTGGACGCCGTGCGCCGGCACGCCGAGGGGCTCAGCCGCGTGGAGCTCGCCGCCCTGACCGGCCTGTCGGCGCAGACGGTCTCCAACATCTGCCGGCACCTGCTGGAGCAGGGGCTCGTCGTGGAGGCCGGCAAGCAGGGCGGGGGGCCGGGCAAACCCCGCACGATGCTGCAGCTGGCGCCGTCGGGCCGCTACGCCGTCGGAGTGCACCTGGACCCGGTCGTGCTGACCACCGTGGTGCTGGACCTGCGCGGCGGGGTGGTCGCCCGCTCCGACGCCCCGCTGGCGCCGGAGGCCCCGCCCGAGGAGACGCTGGCGCTGGTCGCGGCGGAGGTCGCGGCCACCGTGGCGGCCTCCGGGGTGCCGGCCGAGCGCCTCGCGGGCCTGGGTGTCGCGGTGCCCGGCCCCGTCGACGGGCCGGCCGGGGACGTGGTGGGCGCCCCGAACCTGCCCGGGTGGGCGCGCGTGCCGGTGCGCCGGGTCCTGGCCGAGGCCACCGGGCTGCCCGTCCTGCTCGACAAGGACGTCGTCGCCGCCGCCGTCGCCGAGATGTGGGCCGGCGGCGCGGGGCCGACGAGCAGCTTCGCGTTCTTCTACCTCGGCACCGGGATCGGCACCGGGCTGGTGCTGCGCGGGGAGGTGCTGCGCGGGTCCTCGGGCAACGCCGGCGAGGTCGGTCACCTGGCCGCGGACGGCGTGGGGCCGGTGTGCGAGTGCGGGCAGCGCGGCTGCCTGGGCGAGCGCAACGCGACGCGCTCGCTGGTGCTGCAGGCGCAGGCGGCCGGGCTGGGGCCGTGGCCGCTGGACGACGAGCTCGGCGTCGACCGTGCCCTGGGGGAGGTGTGCCGGCTCGCCGACGTGGGGGTGCCCGCGGCCGTCGCGGTCGTCGACGGCGCGGCCGCCCGCGTCGCGCGCGCGGTCTCGGGGGTGCAGAACCTCCTGGACCTGGACCTCGTCGTCTTCGGCGGGCCGCTGTGGCCGCGGCTGGAACGGCGCTTCCTGGAGGTGGTGCCCCCGCTGGTGCGGGCGCGGGAGGTGGCTGCACCGCTGCACGCGGTGCAGCTGCGCGGCACCCGGGTGGGGCGGGACGTGGCCGCCGTGGGCGCCGCCTGCCTGGTGCTCGACGACGCGTTCAGCCCCCGTTCCTCGGTGTTGCTCGTCAACCCTTGACGAGAGCAAGTCCAATTGATTTACATACTCCGTGACGGGTCGACGGCGACCCCGTGGCACGTGGAGGAGCACCATGGCGCGCAGACGGCACTTCCTCGCGACGGCCGCGGCCGCGACCCTCGCACTGACGGCGTGCGGGGGAGCGAGCAGCGGCGGTGACGACGACGGCACCATCCGGGTCGCCTACCAGCGGACGGCCCAGTTCACCCAGCTCGAGGACGTCCTCGAGAAGGCCAAGACCGAGTACGAGGCGGCGAACGAGGGCAGGACCGTCGAGCTGGTCCCCATCGAGGCCGAGCAGGACCAGTACTTCACCAAGCTGGCCCTGATGAACCGCTCGCCGTCCACGGCGCCCGACGTCATCTACGAGGACAGCTTCCAGGTCCGCTCCGACGCCGCCGCCGGTTACCTGGCGCCCATCGACGACATGCTCGCCGAGTGGGAGGACTGGCCGCAGTTCGACGAGACCGCCAAGCAGGCGGGCCTGGGCGACGACGGCAAGACCTACGGGGTCTCCATGGGCACCGACACCCGCGGCATCTACTTCAACGAGCAGATCTTCGCGCAGGCCGGGCTGCCCACCGACTGGCAGCCCACCACGTGGGACGACGTGCTGGCCGCCGCCCGCACCGTGAAGGAGCGCGTGCCCGGCGTCATCCCCCTGAACGTCTACGCCGGCCGCGCCGCGGGCGAGGCGACGTCCATGCAGGGCTTCGAGATGCTGCTGTACGGCACCGGTGACGAGCTCTACGACGCCGACACCCAGAAGTGGATCACCGGTTCCCAGGGGTTCCGCGACGCGCTCGGCTTCTACGACACCGTGTACTCCGAGGGTCTGGGGCCCGACACCTCCCTCATGCTCGACGCGGCCCTCGGCGCCCGCATCAGCACCGAACTGCTCCCGCAGGGGAAGCTCGCCATGGCCATCGACGGTTCCTGGCTGCCCGGCGCCTGGATCTCCGGGGAGAACGAGTGGCCGGAGTGGGAGCAGACGATGGGCATCGCCGCCATGCCCACGCAGAACGGCCAGGACCCCGGCCGCACCTCGATGTCCGGCGGCTGGCTCCTGTCGGTGGGCTCGACGGCCGCCGACCCCCAGGCGGCGTTCGACTTCATCACGGTCGCCCTCAACCGGGAGAACGCCCTGAAGTACGACACCGAGAACAGCCAGATCGCGGTGCGCAAGGACGTCGCCCAGGACCCGGAGTACCTGGCGTACAACCCGTCCTTCGAGTTCTTCTCCTCGCTCGTCCCGGTGACGAACTTCCGCCCCGCCACCCCGGACTACTCGCAGATCTCCGCGAACATCCAGGTGGCCGCCGAGGCCGTCGCCACGGGCAGCCAGAGCCCGGAGGAGGCCGCCCAGGCCTACGACGAGGGGCTCGTCGGCATCGTCGGCGAGGACCGCACCCAGGCCGCGGGCTGACCGTGACGACCGCCGTCACCACCCACGGCCCGCGCCGGGCGGAGCGGACCCCCGCCCGGCGCGGGTCCGGCACGATCGTCAAGCTGGCACCCCTGCTGCCGGCCTGCGCGCTCATGCTGGTGTTCCTCGCCGGGCCCATCGCCTACGCGCTGTACGGCTCGCTGACGAACACCGCCCTCAGCGGCTACCGCGCCGCGGACCCGCAGTTCGTCGGCCTGGACAACTACGCGCAGCTCCTGTCCAGCGGGGAGTTCTGGCAGTCCGCGTGGCTGACGCTGTTCTTCGTGATCGCCTCCGCGGTGGTCGGCCAGAACGTCCTCGGCATGGCCGTCGCCCTGCTGCTGCGCGTCGCCCTCGGCCCGCTGCGCTCGTTCGTCAGCGCCCTCGTGGTGACCGCCTGGGTGCTGCCGGAGATCGTCGCCGCCTTCGCGCTGTACGCGTTCTTCTCCACCGACGGCACCCTCAACGCCGTCCTGGGGGCGGTCGGCGCCGGGGACACCGCCTGGCTGGTCACGTTCCCGATGATGGCCGTCGTCCTGGCCAACGTCTGGCGCGGCACGGCCTTCTCGATGATGGTCTACGGCGCGGCGCTGTCGGAGGTCCCGCCCGACGTCACCGAGGCGGCGTCCCTGGACGGCGCCAGCGGCGCCCAGCGCTTCTTCCGCATCACCCTGCCGATGATCCGCCGGTCGATCTCCACGAACCTCATGCTCACCACCCTGCAGACCCTGGGGGTCTTCACCCTCATCTGGGTCATGACCGGGGGAGGGCCCGGCACGCAGAGCTCCACGCTGCCGGTGCTCGCCTTCCAGGAGGCGTTCAAGTTCGCCCAGGTCGGCTACGGCACCGCCATCGCCGTGGTGACCCTGGTCGTCGGCGCCGTGTTCGCCGCCGTGTACGTCCGCGTGCTCAAGCCGGAGGTGGACTGATGGCCGGCGCGGGAGCGACCACCCGGCCCGACGCGGTGCTCGCGGTGCCACCGGCGGCGCCGGTGCGCCCCGGCCTGCACGTCACCTCGCCGCAGCGGCGGGGAGCGAGCGTCGCCGCGAACCTTGCGCTGCTCCTCGTGGGCGTCGTCTTCCTGGTGCCGCTGGCCTGGATCGTGCTGGCCTCGGTGGACCCCGACGCCACCGTGTCGGTGTCCCTGCCGGGCGCCCCCACGCTGGAGAACTTCCGAGACGTCCTGACGTACGAGCTGACGCTGCTGCCGCTGTGGAACTCCCTGGTCGTCTCCGGCGGCGCGGCGCTCGTCACGGTCGCCGTGGCGACCCTGGCGGCCTACCCGCTGTCGCGCTACCGCATGCGCTTCAACCGCTCGTTCCTCTACGCCATCCTCTTCGGCAGCTGCCTGCCCATCACGGCGATCATGGTGCCGGTGTACGCGCTGTTCGTCGCGCTGGGGCTGCTGGACTCGCTGACCGGCACCGTCCTCTTCCTCGCCGCCACCTCGCTGCCGATGGCGGTGTGGATGCTGAAGAACTTCATGGACAGCGTCCCCGTGTCGCTGGAGGAGGCGGCCTGGGTGGACGGTGCCAGCGCCATGACCGCGCTGCGCCGCATCGTCGTGCCGCTCATGCGCCCGGGGATCGCCGTGGTGTTCATCTTCGTGTTCACCCAGGCGTGGGGGAACTTCTTCGTCCCGTTCGTGCTGCTGCTCGACCCCGCCCGCCAGCCCGCCGCGGTGTCGATCTACACGTTCTTCGGCACCAACGGCGCCGTCGCCTACGGTCAGCTCGCCGCGTTCTCCCTCCTCTACGCCACACCCGTGCTGGTCCTGTACCTCGTCGTCCAGCGCCTCGCCGGCGGCTCGTTCGCCCTGGCGGGCTCCGTCAAGGGCTGACAGGCTCGAACGGCCGCCCGCCGACCCGACCGCGGTCCCAGTCCGCGCCCCCACCCGCGCCCCCACCCGCCTCCGCCCCACCACGCCCCCGCCCCAGGAGCCGCCCCGTGCACCTCAACCCCGCCCTCGTCGAGATGCGCGTCGAGCGCTTCGTGCGCGAGCGCCTCGAGCCCGCCACGTACCGCCGGCGCGTCCCGCTGGAGGTCGCGGCGTGGGTGGCGCCGGGTGAGCCCGTGCCGTTCGCCGAGGCGGCGGCCGCGGCGTACGAGCCGTTCGCGGTGGGCACCGCGTGGGGACGGCCCTGGGGCACCACGTGGTTCCGGCTGACCGGTCGCGCCCCGGAGGGCTTCGGCGGCGACGGCACCCGCGCCGAGGTCGTCGTGGACCTCGGCTACTCCGACGTGCAGCCGGGGTTCCAGGCCGAGGCGACGGCGTACCGCCCGGACGGCACGGTCCTCAAGGGCCTGCACCCGCGCAACCGGTACCTGCCGCTGGCCGCGGTGACGGGCCCGGACGGTGCGGTGGAGGTCCTGCTGGAGGCGTCCTCGAACCCGGACGTCTCCGGCGACGGTGTGTTCGCCACCCCCACCCGGCTGGGGGACCCCGCCACGGCGGGCACGGACCCGCTGTACCGGTTCGCGGGCGCGGACCTCGCCGAGCTCGACGTGCAGGTGTGGGAGCTGCAGCAGGACGTCTGGACGCTGCGCGGGCTGCTGGCCCAGCTGCCGGAGGCGTCCACGCGCCGCGCCGAGGTGCTGCGCGCCCTGGACGACGCGGTCGACGCCGTCGACCCGTGGGACGTGGCCGGCACCGCGTCCGCCGGCCGGGCCGCGCTGGCCGGCGTGCTGGCGCAGCCCGCGTCGGCCAGCGCGCACCGCGTCACCGCCGTCGGGCACGCCCACATCGACTCCGCGTGGCTGTGGCCGACGCGGGAGACGGCGCGCAAGTGCGCGCGCACGTTCTCCAACGTGCTGGCGCTGATGGACGAGGACCCGGACCTGGTGTTCGCCTGCTCCTCGGCGCAGCAGTACGCGTGGGTCCGCGACGCCCAGCCGGACCTGTTCGAGCGGATCAAGAAGCGCGTCGCCGAGGGCCGCTTCGTGCCCGTGGGCGGCATGTGGGTCGAGTCCGACACCAACATGCCCGGCGGGGAGGCGCTGGCTCGCCAGTTCGTCGTGGGCAAGCGGTTCTTCGCCGAGGAGCTCGGCGTCGAGCCGCTGGACGTGTGGCTGCCGGACTCCTTCGGGTACACCGCCGCCCTGCCGCAGATCGCCGTCGCCGCCGGCGCCCGATGGTTCCTCACCCAGAAGCCGTCGTGGAACGAGGTGAACCGGATGCCGCACCACACGTTCGCGTGGGAGGGCGTCGACGGCACCCGCATCTTCACCCACTTCCCGCCCGCGGACACCTACAACTCCGACCTGGGCGGGGAGGACCTGGCCCGCGCCGAGCGTCAGTTCGCCGAGAAGGGCCGGGCGCGCCGCTCGCTGCTGCCCTTCGGGTACGGCGACGGCGGTGGCGGCCCCACCCGCGAGATGCTCGCCGCCGCGGCGCGCACCCGCTCGCTGGAGGGTTCACCGGTCGTGGAGCTCGCCGGCCCGCACGACTTCTTCCGGCAGGCGCAGGCGGAGTACCCCGACCCGCCGGTGTGGAGCGGGGAGATCTACCTGGAGTTCCACCGCGGCACCTACACCTCCCAGGCGCGCACCAAGCGCGGCAACCGCCGCAGCGAGCACCTGCTGCGCGAGGCCGAGCTGTGGGCGGCCGCCGCGGCCGTGCAGCGCGGTGCGGACTACCCGCACGAGGCGCTGGAGCGGCTGTGGCGGGTGGTGCTGCTGCAGCAGTTCCACGACATCCTGCCCGGGTCCTCCATCGCGTGGGTGCACCGGGAGGCCGAGGCCCGCTACGCCGAGGTGGCGGCCGAGCTGGAGGAGCTCATCGGTGCGTCCCTGGGTGTCCTGGCGGGCGACGGTGAGGAGGCGGTGGCGTTCAACGCCTCACCGTTCGCGCGGCAGGACGTCGCCGCCCTGGGGTCGGGGTTCCCGCGGCCGGGCGCGGGTGCGCGCGCGTCGGCGTCCGCGGGCGGGTTCGTGCTGGAGAACGAGCGGGTCCGCGTCGTCGTCGACCGCGACGGGCTGATGTCCTCGGTGCTGGACCTCGCCGCGGGCCGGGAGGTGCTGGCCCCCGGTGCCCGGGGCGCTCTGCTGCAGCTGCACCGGGACACCCCCACGCAGTGGGACGCCTGGGACGTCGACGAGCACTACCGCCGGCACACCACCGACCTCACCGCCGCGGAGTCCGTCGAGCTGGTGGAGGAGTCCGCCGAGCGCGTCGCCGTCCGCGTCGTGCGCCGGTTCGGGGACTCCCGGGTGGAGCAGGTCCTCTCCGTCGCGGCGGGGTCCGCGGCCGTCGAGCTGTCCTTCGACGTCGACTGGCACGAGCGGCAGAAGCTCCTCAAGCTCGCCTTCCCGCTGGACGTGCACGCCGACCGCGCCGCCTCCGAGATCCAGTTCGGGCACGTCCTGCGCCCCACGCACGCGAACACCTCCTGGGACGCGGCGCGGTTCGAGACGTGCGCGCACCGGTGGGTGCACGTGGGGGAGAACGGCTACGGCGTGGCCGTCGCCAACGACTCCACCTACGGCCACGACACCGGCCGCACCACCCGTCCCGACGGGGGCACCACCACGACCGTGCGCCTGTCGCTGCTGCGCGCGCCGCTGTTCCCCGACCCGGACGCCGACCAGGGTCGGCACGTCCTGCGCACCTCGCTGCTCGTGGGCGCGGGGATCCCCGACGCCGTGCGCGAGGGGTACCGGCTGAACCTGCCGCTGCGCGAGGTGCGCGGTGCCGGGCCGGTGGAGCCGCTGCTCGCGGTGGAGGGCGACGGCGTGGTCGTGGAGGCGGTCAAGCTCGCCGAGGACCGCAGCGGTGACGTCGTCGTCCGGTTCTACGAGGCGCACGGCGGGCGGGCGCGGGCGACGGTGCGTCCCTCGTTCCCCGCGGCCTCGGTGACCGAGACGGACCTGCTGGAGCGGGACGTCGAGCAGCCGCGCGCCCTGCGCGAGGCCCGACCGGACGCCGCCGTCCTCGAGCTGCGCCCGTTCCAGATCACCACCCTGCGCTGGCGCCGCGCCTGACCCCGCCTCCCCGCCCCCACCCCTTCGGTGATCAAGGAAGTTGCAACTTCCTTGATCACCGAAGGGAGAGGGGTCAGCTGGGGGAGGGGTCCTGGGAGCCGGCCGCCTCACGCAGGGCGGGCAGGATCTCCGACTCCGCCACGCGCAGGAAGTCCCCCTGGTGCTCACCGCCGATCTGCACCAGGGCGAGGTCCGTGAACCCCGCCTCGAAGAACGCCGACGCCGCCTCCACGACCGCCCCGACGTCGTTCCCGCAGGGGATCTGCTCCGCCACGTCCTCCGGCCGCACGAACTGGCTGGCCCCGGAGAAGCCCGCGGGTGTCGGCAGGTCGGCGTTCACCTTCCAGCCGCCGGCGAACCAGCGGAACTGCTCGTGCGCGCGGGCCACCGCGGCGTCGCGGTCCGCGTCCCAGGAGACCGGCAGCTGCCCGATGCGGCGCGTGGTGGCCGCCTGCGCGCCGTCGCGCGCCGCATCCCACATCCGGCCCAGCGAGGCGTCCGGCTCCACGGCGACCATGTGGTCCGCCAGCGGGGCGAACCGCGAGCACGACTTCTCGCCCGAGACGCCCACCGCGATCGGCACGCGCTGCTCCGGGCGGTCCCACAACCGCGCCGAGTCGACCCGGAAGTGCTCGCCCGCGTAGCTGAGCAGCTCCCCGTCGAACAGCGAGGAGATGATCTCCAGCGCCTCCACCAGCATGTCGTGCCGGTCGTCCACGGCCGGCCAGCCGTGCCCGACGACGTGCTCGTTGAGGTTCTCCCCGGCCCCCAGGCCGAGGGTGAAGCGGCCCTCCGACAGCAGCGCCGTCGTCGCCGCCTTCTGCGCCACCACCGCCGGGTGGTACCGCATCGTCGGGCACGTCACGTACGTCATCAGCTCCACGCGGGAGGTGACCTGGGTGACGGCGCCCAGCACGCTCCACGCGTACGGGGCGTGCCCCTGGGACGTCAGCCACGGCGAGTAGTGGTCGGAGAAGACCAGCAGGTCGAAACCCGCCTCCTCCGCGGCCGCGGCGTCGCGCACCAGCCATCGGGGGTCGGACTGCTCCGACAGGCACGTGTAGCCGATGCGGACCTCGCTCACGACGACACCCCCGCCACGTGCTCCAGCAGCGTCTTCGAGAACGCCTCCAGGTCGTCCGGCTTGCGGCTGGTGATCAGCGGGCCGGGGCCGGAGGTGTCCACGACCACCTGCTCGTCCACCCACTCCGCGCCCGCGTTGCGCAGGTCCGTCTGCAAGCTCGGCCACGACGTCATCCGCCGCCCGCGCACCGCGTCGGCCTCCACCAGCGTCCACGGCGCGTGGCAGATCGCCGCGATCGGCTTGCTGGACGCGGCGAACTGGCCCACGAACGCCACCGCCTCGCGGCTGGTGCGCAGCGCGTCCGGGTTCGCCACCCCGCCGGGCAGCACCAGCGCGTCGTAGTCGCCCACGGTGGCGTCGTAGACGACGACGTCCACGTCGAAGGTGTCCGCCTCGTCCAGGTGCTCGAACGCCTGCACCTGCCCCGGCTTCGTGGAGATCAGCACCGGCTGCCCGCCGGCCTCCTGCACGGCCTTCCACGGCTGCGTCAGCTCCGCCTGCTCGATGCCCTCCGTGGCCACCAGGAACGCGACCTTCTTCCCCTGCAGCTGCCTCTCGCTCATGTCCCCACGCTGGCACCGCCGCGCGGCCCCGGCACCTCGGGACGCTCCGCCGACGGACCCGCGGCGGGCTCGGCCGGGTGACGCACGCCTCCGCGACGCACCTGCCCCGGCCCGGCCCCCTCGTGGAAGGATCGGGGCGCCAGAGCCGCAACGACGAGGAGTCGCCATGCCCATCGCCACCCCGGACGTCTACGCCGAGATGCTCGACCGCGCGAAGGCCGGGTCCTTCGCCTACCCGGCCATCAACGTCTCCTCCTCGCTGACGCTGAACGCGGCCATCCGCGGCTTCGCCGAGGCCGAGAGCGACGGGATCGTGCAGGTCTCCACCGGCGGCGCCGAGTTCCTCTCCGGCACCACCGTGAAGGACATGGTCCTGGGCGCGCAGGCGCTGGCCGAGTACGCCCACCACGTCGCCAAGGCGTACGACGTCAACATCGCCCTGCACACCGACCACTGCCCGAAGGACAAGCTCGACGGCTTCGTGCGCCCCCTGCTGGCCATCTCGCAGGAGCGCGTCGACGCCGGCCGCGAGCCGCTGTTCCAGTCCCACATGTGGGACGGCTCGGCCGTGCCCCTGGACGAGAACCTGCGGATCGCCGAGGAGCTCCTCGCCGAGGCCGCCGCCGCCAAGATCGTCCTCGAGGTCGAGATCGGTGTCGTGGGCGGCGAGGAGGACGGCGTCGCCAACGAGATCAACGACAAGCTCTACACCACCGTCGAGGACGCCATGGCCACCGTGCGCGCCCTCGGCACCGGTGAGAAGGGCCGCTACCTCACCGCCCTCACCTTCGGCAACGTCCACGGCGTCTACAAGCCCGGCGGCGTCAAGCTGCGCCCGGAGATCCTCAAGGAGATCCAGGACCAGGTCGGCGCCGAGGTCGGCAAGGAGAAGCCGTTCGACCTCGTCTTCCACGGCGGCTCCGGCTCCCTCGCCGAGGAGATCGCCGCCGCCGTCGACCACGGCGTCGTGAAGATGAACGTCGACACCGACACCCAGTACGCCTTCACGCGCCCGGTCGTCGACCACTTCTTCCGCAACTACGACGGCGTCCTGAAGGTCGACGGCGAGGTCGGCAACAAGAAGACGTACGACCCCCGCACCTGGGGCAAGAGCGCCGAGACGGGCATGGCGGCGCGCGTCGTCGAGGCCGCGCAGTCCCTGCGCAGCGCCGGGCGCCGCCTGAAGTGACACCCCGGACGGCCCGGGCCCCGCGGGGTCCGGGCCGTCCGCGCGTCGTCCTGCGGTCGCGCCCGGGTGGGCGGCGGCGTCAGGCCGGCTCGGGCCCGTCGTCGTAGGCGTCGGCGCCGGTGACCGGGCGCGGCTCCTCGTCGACGACGTCGAGCAGCTGCACGATGTTGGTGGTCTCGATGAGGAACTTCACCACCGCGGGCGGGCGGATCAGCGTCACGCGCCGGCCGCGCGAGCGCGAGGCCAGGCGGGCCAGGAACGCCAGCCCCGTGGAGTCCATGAACGTGACGTGGTGCGCGTCCACCTGCAGGGGGCGCCCGGAGGACAGGGCGTCCTCCGCGGCCTCGAGGAGGTCCGGGCCCAGCTCGGCGTCGATCTCGCCGGTCAGCACGACGCGCGTGGCGCGCGGCTCGTACAGCACGTGCACCGACCCGGGGTCGACCGAGCGGACCTCGGGCACGCGGGACGTCTCGCCCGGGGGTGTCGCGTCGTTCGTCATCGTCCCTCCGCAGTGCCGCGTTCTGCACCGTGCCCGGTTGCTGCAGGCAGCGAGTGTCCGGCGCGGCTCGTCGCCGCACAGTAGGTCACGACGGCGCACCCGCGCGACGTGCACCCGCCCGGTGGAACCGGACACCTTCGGCGCGCGGGCCGTCGAGGCCCCCTGCATGCTAGCGACCGAGGTCGAGGTCGCCGTCGCGCACCTGCGACGCACCACCGCACTCGAGGAGCCCCACGGATGCCCGGCAGCCGACCGCAGCCCCTGCTGCTGAGCGCCGACCCCGCCGCGGTGCTGCTGCTGGACCTGCCCGCGGACGGTGCCGGCCCGGCCGCCGTCGCCGCCGCCGACGACGGCGCCACCCGCCTGGCGGCCGCCGCCCCGGCGGGGGGACCGCCCGCGGACCTGCCGGCGTTCTGCCGCGCCGCCGGGCTGCCCGACGGCGTGGCCCGGCGCGCGCTGGACGGCCGGGTGCCCGGCGAGCTCGTCGCCGGCCGCTGGTGGCTCACGGTGGCGCCCGTGGCGGCCGGGCGGGCGCTGCTGGCGCTGCACGAGGCCACGGCGGCCGCCGGTGGCTCCGGTGCCGGCCCGGAGCCCGTCGCGGCGACCGCGGGTTCCGCGCTGACCGCCGTGCCCGCCCGGGACGCGACGGGGGACGCGGCCGGGGACGCGGCCGGGGTCGTGGAGTGGGCCGACGCCGGCTGGAGCAGGGTGACCGGCGTCCCCGGTGCCGACGTGGTGGGCCGGGACTGCTCCCGGCTGCTGCTGGCGGTCGGCGAGACCCCGCTCGCCCTGCGCGAGGCGACCCGCGCCGGTGAACCCGCCGACGCGACCCTGCTGGGCGAGCGCCCCGACGGCACCCGCTTCCTGCACCGGGTGCGCGTGACGCCGCTGCGCGACCGCGCCGGCGCGGTGCGGCACGTCGTGAGCTGGCACGAGGACGTCACCGCCCACCCCGGCACCCCGCCGTCCGCCCCGCCCGCCCCGCCGCCCGGCGTCCTGCGCGAGCTGGAGGCCCTCGGCGGGCCGCTGCCGAACCGCCGGGCGCTCGCCGACGCGCTGGACGCCGCGGTGCGGGCGCTGGTGCGCGAGGTGGTGCCGGCTGCCCTGGTGGCGCTCGTGGACGACGGCCCGGCGCGCGCCGCGGGTGGTGGCGCGCGGGTCGTCGCCGCCGCGGGCGAGCCGTTCGAGGGCCTGGTGGGGCGGGTGTGGCGGCGCCCGCCCGGCGCCCGCGCCGACGACCCGCTGCTGCACCCGCCGGCGCCCGGCGGCCCGGCGCTGCTCGCCCTGGGCGGGCGGGACCCCGCCACCCCCTCCGGCTGGCTCGCGCGGCTGACGCGGGCGGCGGGCCCCGGCGTGCGGGCGGTGCCGCTGCCCGGCCACGGGCACGTCCCGGGGTGGTTGGTCGTCCTTCCCGGTGGGGCCGGCCCGGCGGACGAGGCCGTCCTGCGCACCGCCGCCCTGCGCACCGGGCTGGCGGTGGAGAACGCGAGACTGCGCGCACGGGAGCACGAGTTGTCGGAGACGCTGCAGCGCAGCATGTTGCCGGAGGACACCGCGGTGGACGGGCTGGACGTCTGGGCGTTCTACGCGCCCAACGCCGACCACGCGCAGGTGGGCGGCGACTGGTACGACGTGCTCCCGGCCCCCGACGGCAGCGTCGGCGTCGTCATCGGCGACGTCGTCGGCCACGACGTGGAGGCCGTCGCCGCCATGGGTCAGATGCGCTCGGTGGTGCGCTCGGCCGCGCAGGAGCTGGACGACCCCGGCAGCGTCCTGATGCGCGTGGACCAGCTCGCGGCCGGCGTGAGCGTGCCCCGCATGGCGAGCCTGGTGTACGCCGCGCTGCAGCGCCTCGACGACGGCGGCTGGGAGGTGGCGTGGAGCAGCGCCGGGCACCTGCCGCCGCTGCTGCGTCGCGCCGACGCAGGCGGCGGCCCCGTCGTGGAGGTCCTCAACGACGCCACCGGCACCCTCGTCGGTCTGGGGGAGCGCCCCCGGCCCACCCGCGAGCGGGCCCTGCGCCCCGGCGACGTCCTCGTCTTCTACACCGACGGGCTCATCGAGGCCCGGCACCGGCCCATGCGCGACGGCATGGAGGTGCTCGTGGAGGTGCTCGCCGGCACCCGCGCCGGCGACGCCGCCGGGGTGGGTGAGGAGCTGCTGCAGGGGCTCGGGGAGTCCCCCGAGGACGACACCGCGATCGTGGTGGTGCGCGTGCCGGAGGAGGACGAGGGGACGCCGCAGCGGGTGGCGGACACGCCGCGCCGCCGCCGCTGGCAGCTGCCGTCGGAGCCGTCGTCGGTGGGCAAGGCCCGCCACGCCACCCTGCGCGCCTGCGCGGTGTGGGGCCTGGGCGTGGGCCCGCAGGCGGAGATCGTCGTCTCCGAGCTGGTCGCCAACGCCGTCCTGCACGGGTGGGGTCCGGTGGGGCTGCGGCTGTTCGACCTGCCCGGCGCCCTGCGCGTGGAGGTCGAGGACGACAGCCCCGAGCAGCCGCGCGTGGTGGACGCGCGACCCGACGGCAGCGGCGGTCACGGCATGCGCGTGGTCGCCACCCTGGGCCGGTGGGGCACCACCCCCACCCGGCGCGGCAAGATCGTCTGGGTGGAGATCCCCACCACCGCACCCGCCCCGCGAGAGGAGCACCCGTGAGCACCGGCACCAACCTGCTGGGCGGCCCGCCGCCCACCCACCTGCCCGCGCACCCGGAGGTCGACGCCGCCCTGGCGGCCGGCACCGGCGCCGAGGGCGTGGCGGCCGCCCACCCGGCGGCCTCGCTGCCGTGGGCGCTGCTGGCCGAGGCCGCCCTGGGCGAGGGCCGGGCCGTGACCGCCTACGCCTTCGCCCGCACCGGCTACCACCGCGGGCTGGACGCCCTGCGCCGCGCCGGCTGGCGCGGCCACGGGCCGGTGCCGTGGTCCCACGAGCCCAACCGAGGCTTCCTGCGCGCCCTCGCCGCGCTGCAGCGCGCCGCCGAGGCGATCGGGGAGGCGCCCGAGGCGCAGCGCTGCCGCGAGTTCCTGCGCGACTGCGACCCCGCGGCGCCCGCCGAACTGCTGCCGTGAGGCTCCCGTGAGCGCCCAGCGCCCACCCGTGGTCGTGGTGGGCGCGGGCATCGCCGGGGCCGCGTGCGCGCGGGCGCTCACCGACGCCGGCGTGCCGGTGCGGGTCCTGGACCGCGGCCGCCGCCCCGGCGGGCGGATGAGCGGGCGCCGCGTGGAGACGTCCGCGGGCGTGCGCGTCGCGGACCTGGGCGCCTCCTACTTCACCGTCCCCGGGGACGGCTCGCCGGACGACCCGGGCGGCGCCTTCGCCGCGCAGGTCGCCGACTGGGAGGCCCGCGGCCTGGCGCACCGCTGGACCGACACCCTCGCCGTCGTCACCGGCCGCGCCGCCGACGGGGCGCGCGTGGACGGCACCACCTCCACCGGCCCGTGGCGCTGGGGCGCCCGCGCGGGGCTGCGCAGCCTCGTCGACGACCTCCTCGCCCCGCCGGGCCGCCCCGAGGTGCGGGTGGAGGGCTCCACCGACGTCGAGGCCGTCGAGGCCGGTCCCGCCGGGCCGTCCGTGGACGGGCAGCCGGCCGCCGCCGTCGTGCTCGCGATGCCCGACCCGCAGGCGGCCGACCTGCTGCCGCGCATGGTCGCCACCCGCCTGGACGTCTCCGCGCGCTGGAACTACCGGCCCGCGATCGCCGTCTACGCGGCCTGGCCGCAGCGCTGGTGGCCCGGCTTCGACGCCGCGTTCGTCAACGACAGCGACCTGCTGACGTTCCTCGCCGACGACGGCGCCCGCCGCGGCGACGGCGCACCCGTGCTCGTCGCGCACACCGCGCCGGACGTCTCCGCCGAGCACCTCGACGACCCCGCCGCCGTCGTGGCGGGCGTCGTCGCCGAGCTCGGGCCGCTGCTGACCGGGCGGCCCACACCGGTGCCGTCGTGGAACCGCGCGCACCGCTGGTCCCTGGCGCAGCCGCTGCGCCAGCACCCCGACGACCTCTTCGGCCTGGACGCGGCCACCGGGATCGCGGTGTGCGGGGACTCGTGGGGACGCACCTCGAAGGTGAGCACGGCGTGGGTCTCCGGCACCGCGCTGGGCCGCCGGCTCGGCGAGCAGCTCGCCGGCTGAGCACCCGCGTCGGCCCCGGCCCGCCGGTGGCGCTCGCGGGCCGCGGCGGGAGCCGGGCCGGTAGGATCTGCGCGGTCTGCGCCGACCTCCGCCGGGGGTCCGTGGGGGCCTCGTGCACGCAGGACCGCGCAACCACCAGGAAAGACAGGGGATGTCATGCCCGCGATCGTGCTCATCGGCGCCCAGTGGGGGGACGAGGGCAAGGGCAAGGCCACCGACGCGCTCGGTGCCCGCGTCGACTACGTCGTGAAGTTCAACGGCGGCAACAACGCCGGGCACACGGTCGTCGTCGGCGACGAGAAGTACGCCCTGCACCTGCTGCCCTCCGGCATCCTCACCCCCGGTGTGACGCCCGTCATCGGCAACGGCGTCGTGGTGGACCCGGGCGTGCTGTTCGAGGAGATCGACGCCCTCACCGCCCGCGGCGTGGACTGCACGAAGCTGCTGGTGTCCGCCTCCGCGCACGTCATCGCGCCCTACCACCGCTCGCTGGACCAGGTCACCGAGCGGTTCCTCGGCAAGCGCAAGATCGGCACCACCGGGCGCGGCATCGGCCCCGCCTACGCGGACAAGATCAACCGCGTGGGCGTGCGCGTCCAGGACCTGTTCGACGAGAGCATCCTGCGGCAGAAGGTCGAGGGCGCCCTCGACCAGAAGAACCACCTGCTGGTGAAGGTCTACAACCGCCGCGCCGTCTCCGTCGACGAGACCGTCGAGACGCTGCTGTCGTACGCCGAGCGGCTGCGCCCCATGGTCCGCGACGTCGGCCTGGAGCTGACGCGCGCGCTGGACCGCGACGACATCGTCCTGTTCGAGGGCGGGCAGGCCACGATGCTCGACATCGACCACGGCACCTACCCGTTCGTGACCTCCTCGAACGCCACCGCCGCGGGTGCCTGCACCGGTACCGGTGTGCCGCCGAACCGCATCGACCGCATCATCGCCGTCGTCAAGGCCTACACCACGCGCGTGGGCGAGGGCCCCTTCCCCACGGAGCTGCTGGACGCCGACGGCGAGAAGCTGCGCCGCGACGGCGGCGAGTACGGCACCACCACCGGCCGTCCCCGCCGCACCGGCTGGTACGACGCGCTCGTGGCCCGCTACACCGCGCGCGTCAACGGCGTCACCGACTTCGTGCTCACCAAGCTGGACACCCTCACCGGCTGGGAACGCATCCCGGTGTGCGTGGCGTACGACGTCGACGGCGTCCGGCACGACGAGATCCCCATGTCGCAGAGCGACTTCCACCACGCGAAGCCGGTCTACGAGTTCTTCGACGGCTGGACCGAGGACATCTCCGGCGCCCGGTCGGTCAACGACCTGCCGAAGAACGCGCAGCGCTACGTCGAGGCGCTGGAGGAGCTGTCCGGCGCCCGCATCTCCGCGGTCGGCGTCGGCCCCGACCGCGAGCAGACCGTCGTGCGCCACGACCTGCTCGGGTGAACGCCGGCGGTCTGCCGCTGTACGAGGCGGCGCTGGACGACGTGCCACCGCGCGTGCTGTACGAGCTGCTGAAGCTGCGCGTCGACGTGTTCGTCGTCGAGCAGGAGTGCGCCTACCCCGAGCTCGACGGGCGCGACCTGGAACCGGACGCGCTGCTGCTGTGGGCGCAGGACGCCGCCGGTCGCGTCGCCGCCACCCTGCGGCTGCTGCGCGAGGCGGACGGCAGCGCGCGCATCGGCCGCGTCGCCACCGCCCGCGAGGCCCGCGGGCGGGGCGTCGCGGCCGACCTGGTGACCAGGGCGCTGGAGCTGGCCGGGGACGTCGAGGTCGTCCTGGGGGCCCAGGCCCACCTGGAGCACTGGTACGGCCGGTTCGGCTTCGCCGTGGACGGCCCCGGCTACGACGAGGACGGCATCGCGCACGTGCCGATGCGGCGCCCGGCCCCTCGGGGCTGACCGCCGCCGGCCCGGGTCCGGTCGGGTCGTGGCCGGCGGGTTCCTCCGCCAGGATCGTCGCGCCCGACGTCCCCGCCCGACAGGTGCCCGACATGCCCACCGACGACACCGCCCCGCCCCCCGCCGAGCCCGCCGCCCGCGACGCGACGGCCCCGCCGCGGGCGGTGCCGCTGCTGGTCGGGCTCGCCGCCGCGGTCGTCGTCGTGGCCGGCCTGCGCTCGTTCTCCGCGACGATCGGCCCGGCGGTCCTGGCGCTCGTCCTCGTCCTCGTCGTGCACCCCGTGGAGCCGTGGCTGCGCCGGCGCGGCGTGTACGGCTGGGTCAGCACCCTGGTCGTGCTGGTGGTGCTGTACGCCCTCGTGCTCGGCATGGCCGCGGCCCTCGGGTGGTCCGTGGTGCGCCTCGCCCTGCTCCTGCCCCGGTACACGAACCGGTACTACGAGCTGCAGGGGCAGGCGCTGGACCTGCTGAACCGCCTCGGCGTCGGCCAGTCGCAGATCACGCAGGTGGTGGCGAGCATCGACCCCTCCCGCTTCGTCGGCTGGGCGCAGAGCGTGCTGGAGCAGCTCGTGGCCGCCGCCACCGCGTTCACGTTCCTGCTCTTCCTGCTGTTCTTCCTGGCGCTGGACGCCGCCGTCTTCCCCAAGCTGCTGGCGCAGGCCAGCTGGTGGCGCCCGCGGATGGTGGGGGCGCTGACCGCGTTCGCCGCCGGCACCCGGCGCTACCTGCTGGTGGCCACGGTGTTCGGCGTGGTGGTGGCGGTGATCGACATCGGCATCCTCTACTGGCTGGCGGTGCCGCTGCCGCTGGTGTGGGGGCTGCTGGCGTTCCTGACGAACTACATCGCCAACGTCGGCTTCTTCCTCGGCCTGGTGCCGCCCGCGCTGCTCGCCCTGCTCGACAGCGGCCCGCGCGACGCCCTGCTCGTCGTCGTGCTCTACACGGTCGTCAACGTCACGATCCAGGGCCTGCTGCAACCGAAGATCGTCGGCAACGCCGTCGGGCTGTCGGCGACCCTGACCTTCCTGTCCGTGATCTTCTGGGGGTGGGCCCTGGGCAGCCTCGGCGCGATCCTGGCGGTGCCGCTGAGCCTGCTGGTGCGCACGGTCCTCGTGGACGCCGACCCGTCGGCGCGCTGGCTGCTGCCGCTCGTCAGCGGCAACCCGCGCGGGGTCCGGCGGCAGGGCGTGCGCCTGGGCCGCACCGGGGCGGTCGGCGCCACCGTGGCGCCCCCGCCCGGCTCGGAGACCCCGCCCCCGCCGCCCCCGCCGGAGGACCGGGAGGAGTGAGCCGCACCCCGGCGTGCCCCGCGGAGGCCCTCCCGGCGGCCGGGTTAGGGTTCCGCGTGACTTCCGCGCCGCACCACCGCACCACCTGGGCCCGGGTGCTCACCCACCGCGATCCGGCCGACGGCTGCGTCGCCGAGCTGGCGCGCTGGACCACCCCGGAGGTGGTCGCCGAGGTCCTCGCCGACCACGGCCGGGGCTTGACCGCGCAGCTGGACGCCCTGCCCACCGAGCGCGACTGGGTCAGCGAGTGCGGGGGCCTGCCCGGTGCGGTGCTCGTGCTCGCGGAGGTCGACGCCTCGCGCCGCTGACGCGGCACCCCGGTGGCGCAACCCGGGGTTGACGAGGTTCGCAACCCCGGGTTGACTCGTCGTCGTGGAACTCCTGTCGCACGACGTGCCGGACTGGACTCGGGTGCTCGCGCACCGAGCCCCCGGCGACGACGCCGCGGAGCGCCTGGCGCGCTGGACCACCCCCCGCACGGTCGCCGACGTGCTCGCCGACTCCGGCCGCGGCCTGCTCGCCCAGCTCGCCGGCGAGACCACCGACCGCGACTGGGTGGACGAGTGCGGCGGCCTGCTGGGCGCGGTCGTCGTGCTGGCGGAGGTCGACGCCGCCGCCTCCGCGCTGCGCTCGGCCGTCGCCCGCGCCCGCGCGCAGGCCCTCGCCGAACTGCTCCTCGACCACAGCCTCGTCGATCTCGCCGCCGCCCTCGGCGTCAGCCGGCAGGCGCTGCACAAGAGCGTCAAGGGGGTCCGGGGACTGTGAACCGCCGGACGCGCGAGGAAGAGGCCGTGGACGCGCACGCGCGGGAACGGGCCGGGACGCACCCGCTGCGGCAGCCGGGTGCCGGGCGGCGCCTGTACGCGGCCGGGCTCTCGCTGCAGCTGGTGGGGTTGCTGGGGGCCTTCACGGCCCTCGTGGGCACCGCGCTCAGCGGCCAGGACGTGCTGCCGCTCGCGGCCTCCTTCGCGCCGCTCGCCGGGTCGCTGCTGCTGGTGACCGGCCAGCGGCTGTGCGCCCGCGCCTGGTGGCACGTGCCGCTGCGCTCGCCGGACGCAGCGCCGGACGCCGTGGAGCTCGCCTTCTGGAGCGTCGTCGCGCTCGCCCTCGTCGTGGTGGCCGTCGTGGTGGCCGTCGTCCCCGCCGAGCCCGACGCGTTCGACCTCTGGCTGCTCGTGGCGCTGTCCTGCCTGCTCGCCCTGCTGCCGGAGACGCAGCGGCCCGGGCCCGAACCGCCCCCGGTGCAGGCGTGGCACACCCTGCCCCTGGCGGTCGCCGCCGTCGCGGTGCTGGTGGTCGGGGCGGTGACCGGGCTGCTCACCGCGGTGGCCGTCGCCGTGGTGCTCGCCGTGCTGGCAGCGGGCCTGGTGGCGCAGCGCGCGTGGCTGCGCCACCGGTACCGCTGAGCCTCAGCCCTCCGTGGGGGCGGTGCGGATCGCCAGGCCGTCCAGGTAGCTCGCCACGTTCGCGCGGACCTGCTCGACGTTGTCGCCGCCGAACTTCTCCAGCAGGGCGTCCGCCAGCACCAGCGCCACCATCGCCTCCGCCACCACGCCGGCCGCCGGCACCGCGCACGCGTCGGAGCGCTGCGCGATGGCCTGCGCCGCGCCGCCGGAGGCGGTGTCCACCGTGTCCAGCGCGCGCGGCACGGTGGAGATCGGCTTCATCGCCGCCCGCACGCGCAGCACCTCGCCGTTGCTCATGCCGCCCTCGACACCGCCGGCGCGGTCCGTGCGCCGGCGCACCGTCATGCCCTCACGGCCCTCGCCGCCGTCGGTGCGCTCGATCTCGTCGTGCGCGGCGGACCCGCGGCGGCGGGCGGTCTCGAAGCCGTCGCCGACCTCCACGCCCTTGATGGCCTGGATCCCCATGAGGGCAGCCGCCAGGCGCGCGTCCAGCTTGCGGTCCCAGTGCACGTACGAGCCCAGCCCCGGCGGAAGGCCGTGCACGACGACCTCCACGACGCCGCCGAGGGTGTCGCCGGAGGAGTGCGCGTCGTCGATCTCGGCGACCATGCGCGCGCTGGTGGCCGGGTCGGCGCAGCGCACGGGATCGGCGTCGACGCGCTCGCGCTCGCCGCGGCCGGGCACCGTGCCCGCCGGCACCTCGACGGTGCCGATGGACACCACGTGCGAGACGAGGTCCACGCCGGCGGCCTGCGCGAGGAACGCGCGCGCCACCTCGCCGAGGGCCACGCGGGTGGCGGTCTCCCGCGCCGAGGCCCGCTCCAGCACGGGGCGCGCGTCGTCGAAGCCGTACTTCTGCATGCCCGTCAGGTCCGCGTGGCCGGGGCGCGGGCGCGTCAGCGGCGCCGAGCGACCGCGCGCCGGCAACCGGCCGGGCTCGTCGTAGCGGCGGCCGTCGGCGTCGGCCGGGTCCGCGGCCATGACCTCCTGCCAGCGCGGCCACTCCGAGTTGCCGATGCGCAGCGCCACCGGACCGCCCTGGGTGCGGCCGTGGCGGATGCCGCCGATGACCTCCAGCTCGTCCTGCTCGAAGCTCATGCGCGCCCCGCGCCCGTGCCCCAGGCGCCGGCGCGCCAGGGCGGCGCGGATGTCGGCGCTGGACACCTCCACGCCCGCCGGCAGCCCCTCGAGGATGCCCGCGAGCGCCGGACCGTGGGATTCGCCTGCCGTCAGCCACCGCAACACGCGCCCGATTCTGCCGCACGCGCGCGGTCCTCCCGTCCGCGCGGGCGCCGGACGTCAGTCGACGAGCTCGGTGAGCAGCGGGTCGATCCGGTACGGCACCAGCTCGCGCATCGCCAGGGAGGTGCGGGTGCGCACCACGCCGGGGATGGCGAGCACGTCCTGGCCCACCCGGTACAGGTCGTCGGCGTCGCGGGCGACGACCCGGCACATCAGGTCCCCGTCGCCGGTGATGCCGTGCACCTCCAGGACCTCCGGCGTCTCGCGCAGCCGGCGCAGGGTGTCGTCCTGCTGGCCCTGCACGATCTCGACCATGACGAACGCGGAGATGGAGAACCCCAGCGCCGCGGGGGACAGGCGCCGCGAGAAGCGGTGCAGCACCCCGTCGGACTCCAGGCGCTCCAGGTGCGCCTGCACCGTGCCGCGGGCCAGGCCGAGCTGGCGCGACAGGCCCAGGACGGTCGCGCGGGGGTCTTCGTCCAGCGCGAGCAGGATCCGGGCGTCGATGGTGTCGAGGCGGCGCACCGGGACATCTTCGCGCATCGGACGGGCGTGCGAGTGTGCATCGTGCTCAGCGGCCCGTGGGGTCGCTGTGCACCTGGTCGGTGTCAGCCGCGGGGGGTGCCCACGTGCACCAGGACCCGCCCGTCGGCGACCTCCACGCGGTGCGTGCGCACCGGGCGCGTGGCCGGCGGTCCGGAGGGGGCGCCGGTGCGCAGGTCGAACGCGGAGGCGTGCCGGGGGCACTCCACGGCGCAGTCCTCCACCCACCCGTCGGCCAGCGACTCGGCGGCGTGGGAGCAGGTGTCGTCGATGGCGTACAGCTCGCCGTCCACGTTGAACACCGAGACGGGGTCCGTCACGCCGGGGCCGTCGTAGCGCACGACGCCGCCGTCGGGCAGCGCCTCCAGCGGGCACACGTCGACCGGGGCGGGGGTGTCGGGCACGGGGGACCTCCTGGTGCGGGTGCGGGTGCGGGCCAGTGTGCCGGACGCGCCCGGCGCGGCTTCCGGGTGGACCCGCGCACCCCGCCCGGGCGAGGCGCGCGCTGCGCGGGCGCGGTGCGCACCGTCGGTACGGTGGACCCGGTGGAGGCGGATGCGGTGCTCACCGGTCACCGGGTGCTGGAGCGGGAGGCGTGGACCGCGCTGGAGGCCGCGCACGCCCAGCGGGCGCGGGCCCTGACCGGGGCCGCCGCCGAGCGCCGACGCCGCGGCGAGGCGCACCCGGTGGAGGACTTCCTGTTCACCTACTACTCGTGGGCGCCGGGCAGGCTGCTGCGCTGGCACCCCGGGGTGGGCGTGGAGCTGCTGGACGCCGGCGAGCGGGCGGGGTGGGCGCACTACGCGAGCACCGGGCGCGGTGCGGTGGTGGACGCCGCGTCGCTGCGCGCGCAGCGCGAGCCGACGGTGCGCCTGGCGCGCGACGTGCTGGCCGCCACCCGCACCCGCCCGGCCCAGCTGGGCTGCTTCGGGCTGCACGAGTGGGCGATGGTGCACCGCACCTCGCCGGAGCAGGTGCGGCACGCGGGCCTGCCGCTGCGGCTCGGGCACGCCGGCACCGACGCGGTGGTGGAGTCGCACCGGATCCGGTGCAGCCACTACGACGCGTTCCGGTTCTTCACCCCCAGCGCGGTGCCGCGCAACGAGCTGCGGCCCACCCGCCAGGGGCAGGCGGCGCAGGAGCAGCCGGGGTGCCTGCACGCGACGATGGACTGCTACCGGTGGGCGATGAAGCTCTCACCGGCGGTGCCGGGGGAGCTGCTGCTGGACTGCTTCGAGCTGGCGCGGGACGTGCGCGAGCTGGACATGCGCGCCTCCCCGTACGACGTGACGTCGCTGGGGTACGAGCCGGTGCCGATCGAGACGCCGGAGGGCAAGGCGCAGTACGTGCGCGCCCAGCGGGCGTTCGCCGAACGGGCCGACCCGCTGCGCGCGGCGCTGGTGGAGGTGTGCGAGGCGGTCCTGGCCGCCTGACCCCCACCGCACCACCTGCTTCCTCGTGGCGGAAACCATGGTTTCCGCCCTCCGGACAGGCTCTGCAGGGGCGGAAACCGTGGTTTCCGCCCAGGGGTGGAGGTCAGGCGGGGGAGGGCACGGCGGTGTCGTCGGAGACCACCGCGGCGTTCCAGTCCTGCTTCTCCTCGCGCCAGCCCTCCTCGGTGCGCCCGCGGCGCCAGTACCCGGACGCGGACAGCAGCTCGCGCGGCACCTCCAGGTCGGTGCGCGCCCAGCGGCGCACCGCGCGCACGCAGTCGGCCTCGCCGTGCAGGAAGGCGTGCGGCGCACCGGCGGGCAGGTCCAGGGAGCGCAGCACCTCCAGCAGCCCCTCCGGGTCCGGGGCGGCGCGGTGCACCCAGTGCACGCGCAGCTCGCCCGGGCACGGCAGCGGCTGCTCCTCCTCGGGGCCGTGCACCTGCACGACCGCGACGGCGGTGGCGCCGGCGGGCACCCGTTCCAGGGACGCGGCGATCGCCGGCAGGGCGCTGGCGTCACCCACCATCAGGTGCCACGGCGCCTCCGGGTCCGGCGAGTACGCCCCGCCGGGGCCCATCAGGTGCACGACGTCGCCGGGACGGGCGGCTGCCGCCCACGGCCCCGCCAGGCCCTCGTCGCCGTGGACGACGAAGTCGATCGTCACCTCACCGCGCTCGGGGTCCACGGCGCGCACCGTGTAGGTGCGCTGCACCGGCCACTCCTCGCGGGGGCGCGAGGCGCGGACCGCCGCCACGTCGAACGGCTCGTCGTACGTCACCCCCGGCGCGGGGAAGACGAGCTTGACGTAGGAGTCGGCGTGCTCGGCGCGCAGGTCGGCGAGGTCCTGCCCGCCCAGCACCACGCGCACCATCGCAGGGGTGACCCGCTCGGTGCGGACGACGACGGCGCGGCGCTGGCGCCGGCCGCCCCGCTCGGGACCACCGCGCTCCTCGCGGCGGAAGGGGTTCTTCAACTCGGGTTCCTCCAGATCCGGGCGCTCAGGCGCCCTCGGCGCGACCCTCGCGCCAGTAGCCCATGAAGGCGACGGAGGCGCGCGGCAGCCCCACGTCGCGCACGAGGTGGCGACGCAGCCGCTTGACGACGCCCGCCTCCCCGGCCAGCCACGCGTACAGGCACTCCGGCCCGGTGGCGACCGCCTGCTCGGGCACCTCCCACAGGATCCCGGCGTCCAGGTCGACGTCCTCGGGGTCCACCGCGGCCGCCCGCGACGCCTCGTCGACCAGGGGGCCGGCGATCTCCTCCACGCGCGGCACCAGCAGCTCGCCGTGCGCGTGGCGGCCGGAGCGCGGCAGCCACTGCACCGTCAGGTCGGCCCGGGAGCGCACGTCCACGGCGTCGCCGATCTCCGGCACCTCCAGCACCGCCACGGCGCGCGCCGTGGCGGGCAGCTGCTCCAGCACCGCGCACACGGCGGGCACGGCGGTCTCGTCGCCGGCCAGCAGCAGGGTGCGGGCCTCGGCGGGCGGTGCCCACTCCACGCCCCACATGCGCCCCGTGCCGGGAGCGGAGGGCCCCACGAGCAGCACCTCGTCGCCGGGGCGGGCGGCCGCCGCCCACGAGGCCGCCGGCCCCGCGGCGCCGCCGGAGACGCCGTGCAGCACGAAGTCGACGTCCAGCTCGGCGTCGGAGGTGGCGGTGGCGGGGCGCAGCGCCCGCACGGTGTAGGTGCGCATCACGGGGCGCACGTCGTCCGGCAGCGCCCGGTACCAGGCGTACCAGTCGTCGTCCGGCTCGCCGAGGGCGTCCCAGGGCCCCGCGGGCAGCAGCACCTTCAGGCGCTGGTCGAAGCCGCCGGGGCCGAAGCCGGCCAGCTCGGGGGAGGAGAAGGTCAGGCGCACCGAGCTGGGGCAGGACTGCTCCCGGCGCACCACCGCCGCCCGGAACAGCCGGTAGTCGGGGCGCGACTGCTCGCGCACCACCTGCAGGCCCCCTCGTGCGCCGGCCGCGGTCGCGGTGCGCTCGGTCGTGACCGTCATCGGGTCCCCCTCGTGGATCGGTGAGGCCAGGCTAACCACAACAGGGGGGGTGAGGGGAAGCGGCGGTGAGCACCGTCACCCGGCCGGGGTCGGTGCCGAGGCCGGGGAGCGCCCGGGGGCCGGGTCGCCTGGTCTGCCGGCGGGTGGGCGAGCTTCACCGCCGGCGGACCCCACGTCCTGCCGGAGGGCGAGCGTTCGACTGAGGCCTGTGCGCCGTCGTGCAGCACCGTCGAGCCAGCTCCACCGATGCACTCGCCTCCCACCGGCTGCTCACAGCTCTCGCAGAGCACAGCCGTCCACCGTGAGTGCCATGACGGAGATCGACGCGACCCCTGCCCCCGCACGACGACGACCCGTGCGGGCCCGAACCACCTGGGTGGCCGCCGTGCTGCTGGCCGGCGGTCTCGCCTTGAGCGGGTGCAGCACCACGAGCACCGACGCAGCGACCAGCTCGACGGCCAGCTCGACGGCGAGCAGCTCCACCTCCAGCTCGATCGCGGACGCCGCGGCCGTGTCGACCACCGACGCCACCACCACCGCTCAGACCATCGGCGACACCGCCGCCGCCGCCGAGGCCTTCCTCGCCACCTTGAGCGAGGAGCAGCGCGAGGCGGTGCTCTACGCCTACGACGACGAGACCAAGACCACCTCCTGGTCCAACTTCCCCGTCACCTTCGTCGAGCGCGCCGGCCTGAACCTCACCGACCTCACCGCCGAGCAGCGCAGCGCCGCCCTGGCCGTGCTCGAAGCCCTGCTCAGCGACGAGGCCTACGCGACCGTCACCGCCATCACGGGCGGGGACGAGTACCTGCTCGAGAACTCCAGCTCCACCGAGGAGAGCCTGGGCCAGTACTACATCGCCTTCTTCGGCGACCCCTCGACCAGCACCGCCTTCGAGGTCCAGTTCGGCGGGCACCACCTGGGCATCAACGCCACCCTCGACGGCACCGCCAACGCCATCACCTTCGCCCCCACCCACCTCGGGGTGCAGCCGGCCGTCTACACCGACGCCGAGGGCGACGAGGTGCAGCCCTTCGACGGCATCTACACCGACGCCTTCGCCTTCTTCGACAGCCTCACCGCCGAGCAGCAGGCGACCCTGACCTCGGGGGAGGTCAGCTCCTGCGCCCCCGGCGACACCTGCGACTTCGCCACCGGCACCGGGCTGACCGGCGCCGACCTGACCGACGAGCAGAAGCAGCTGCTGCTCGAGCTCATCGCGAACTGGGCCGGCATGGCCGACGAGGAGAGCACCGCCACCACCCTCGCCCAGATCGAGGCCACTCTCGACGACACGGTCGTGGCCTGGTCGGGCGAGACCACCTACGACATGAGCACCGGTGACGGCATCTCCTTCTCCATCTCCGGGCCGGACGTCTACGTCTCCTTCCAGGCGCAGAACGGATCGGCAGGCGCCGACGTCGACGGCGTCACCACCAGCGGCTGGGGCCACGTGCACACCGTCTACCGCGACCCCACCAACGACTACGCCGGCAGCGTCACCCAGCAGGCCGCGTCCGGGATGGGCGGCGGCGCCCCGTCCGGCGGCGCCCCGTCCGGCGGCGCCCCGTCCGGCGGCGCCCCGTCCAGCGAGTGACGACGGCACCGCCGGGGTGCACCTGGAGGTCGCCGTCGGCGACGACCGCGCCGTACCCGTGCCCCGGTAGCGCGACGGCCCGCCACCCGGGTGCGGGTGGCGGGCCGTGGGGGCGGCGGTGCGTCAGAGGACGCCCTTCTCCTTCACGTACTTCTCCTTGGTGACCTTGGAGCCGACGAGGATCGCCAGGCCCAGCAGCAGGTGCAGCCAGTTGGTGGCGTCGTCCACCGGCAGCTCCGGGTTGGGGGAGTTGAAGACGAGCCCGGCACCGCCGACGGCGGCCGTGATGAGCAGCAGGCCCGTCCACACCACGGTCTTGTGCCCCTGCCGCGGGGAGCCGGAGAACGCCACGCACAGCGCGCCGACCGTCATCGTCACGACCGCGCCGGTGACGGAGACCGTGAACAGCCCGAACAGCTGCGCGCCCGAGCCCCACGCCTCCAGCTCGCCGTAGTTGGACGTGACACCCGGGACGAGCTGCAGGACGCCCAGCACGATCAGCAGCGCGCCGACCGCGCGGGCGAACTTGGCGATGGGGCCGTTGTCGGCGGGCGGGGCCTCGATGGCCACCGGGGTGCTCGGGGAGGCGCTCATGGGTGCATCATCCCAGGACGCGCGCGCCCCGTCACCGCGGGCGGTTCAGCGCGGCAGCAGCCGGTGCGCCTCCGCCGGCGGCACGCCCTGCGCCTGCAGCAGGTCCACCACCACCGAGCGCAGCTGCGCCACCACCACCGTCGCCGACAGCGACTCCGCGCCGAGGGTGCGCGGGCCCAGCTGCGCGGCCAGCTCCTCCAGCGTCGCCACCGACGGCGGCGCCGTCTCCCCCGGGTAGGGCCGCTGCCCCAGCGAGCGCACCGACGCCGCCAGGGAGTGCATCACCCCGGCGATCGAGCTCGGCAGCTGCTCGTCGTACTGCAGGGCGGTGGCGACGCGCCGCAGCGCCACCCGGGCGTTGCGGGTGGCGCGGTCCACCCCCGACTGCAGCCGCTGCTGCTCGTGGATCTCGGTGCGCCCGCCGCGCCGCAGCGGGGACAGCCGCTGCACCTCCAGGGCGGCGCTGACGGACTGCGACCACGCGTCCAGCTCGCGCTGCGTGCCGCGCGCGCGCTCCAGCACCGCGGCGGCCGCCTCGGCGTCGCGGGCGCGCACCGCCTCGGCGGCGTCGTCCAGCAGGTCGGCGAGCTGGCCGCTGAACGCGGACGCGCGCGCCCGGACGTCGCGCCTGGGATCCGAGGGCAGCAGCGCCGCGATCGCCAGCGCCACCACCACGCCCGTCATGGCGTCCAGCCAGCGCGCGGAGCCGCCGCCGGGCTGCGGCGGGAAGGCGACGATGAACGTCGCCTGCAGCGCCGCCTGGTTCGTCAGCAACCCCCCGGAGTCCAGGAAGCGGGCGATGAGCATCGCGGTGACGACGATGAGGCAGATCTGCCAGGCGCCGCGCCCGATGACCTGGACGACCCCGGTGCCCAGCAGCACCCCCACGGTCACCCCGGTGCCCAGCTCCGCCACGCGCCGCAGCCGGGCGTTGTTCTGCACCCCCAGGCAGACGATGACCGCGACGCAGGCGAACACCGGGTACGCCTGGTCCCACAGCGCCCGCGCGAGCGTCCACGCCACCCCCGCGCCCAGCCCGCACTGCAGCACCTGCCACCACGAGCCCTGCCAGCGCTGCCAGCCGGTGCGCGCCCGGCGCCGGGCGGCGACGGTGAGCGAGGCGGTGCGGGGCACGGGCGGATCATCCCGCACCGCCCCGTCCCGCGCCCGTCACGGCCGGGTCCGGGCAGGGCCTACGCTCGGGCGCCGTGGACGTCCTCGTCATCGGTTCCGGCGCCCGTGAGCACGCCCTGGTGCGCTCCCTGCTCGACGACCCGGGGGTGGACCGCGTCGTCGCCGCCCCCGGCAACGCCGGCACCTCGCTGGTCGCCCCGTGCGAACCCGTCGACGCCGCCGACCCGGCGGCCGTGGCGGCTCTCGCCCGCCGCCTGGGCTCCGACCTCGTCGTCGTCGGCCCCGAGGCGCCCCTCGTGGCGGGCGTGGCCGACGCGGTGCGCGCGGCGGGCATCGCCTGCTTCGGCCCCTCGGCCGAGGCGGCGCGGCTGGAGGGTTCCAAGGCGTTCGCCAAGGAGGTGATGGCCGCCGCCGCGGTGCCCACCGCGATGGCGCACGTGTGCACCACCGAGGAGGAGGTCACCGCCGCCCTCGACGCGTTCGGCGCCCCGCACGTCGTCAAGGACGACGGCCTCGCCGCCGGCAAGGGCGTCGTCGTCACCGACGACCGCGAGGAGGCGCTCGCGCACGCGCGCACCTGCCTCGAGCACGGCCCCGTGGTGGTCGAGGAGTTCCTCGACGGCCCGGAGGTGTCGGTGTTCTGCCTCACGGACGGCGAGAGCGTCGTGGCGCTGGCCCCCGCGCAGGACTTCAAGCGCGCCCTGGACGGCGACGCCGGCCCCAACACCGGCGGCATGGGCGCGTACTCGCCGCTGCCGTGGGCGCCGGCCGACCTCGCCGACGACGTGGTGCGGCGCGTCGCGCAGCCGGTGGTGGCGGAGATGGCTCGGCGCGGCACCCCGTTCAGCGGCGTCCTGTACTGCGGGCTGGCGCTGACCTCCCGCGGCCTGCGCGTGGTGGAGTTCAACGCCCGCTTCGGCGACCCGGAGACGCAGGTGGTCCTGGCCCGGCTGGTGACCCCGCTGTCGGAGGTGCTGCGCGCGTGCGCGACGCCGGGCGCGCTGCGCGACCTGCCGCCGCTGCGCTGGCGCGAGGACGCCGCCGTCACCGTGGTGATCGCCGCCCCCGGGTACCCGGAGGCGCCCGAGACCGGCGGCGCCCTGGGCGGCCTGGAGGACGCCGACGCGGTCGAGGGCGCGCACGTCCTGCACGCCGGCACGGCCCTCGCGCTCGACGGCACGGGGATCGTCAGCTCCGGCGGGCGGGTGCTGTCCGTGGTCGGCACCGGCGCGGACCTGGCGGCGGCGCGCGAGGCCGCCTACGCGGCGGTGCGCTCGGTGCACCTGGACGGCGGGCGCTTCCGCACCGACATCGCGGCCGCGGCGGCCGGCGCGTGAGCGCCCCCGAGCTGCCCGCGCCGCCGCAGCTGCCCGGCTGGCGGCACACCTACTCCGGCAAGGTCCGGGACCTGTACGTGCCCGAGGGCGGCGAGCGCGGCCGGGTGCTCGTCGTGGCCAGCGACCGCATCAGCGCCTACGACCACGTCCTGAGCAGCGAGATCCCCGGCAAGGGGGCGGTGCTGACGGCGATGTCGCTGTGGTGGTTCGAGCGGCTGGCCGACCTCGTGCCGCACCACGTGCTCTCCACGGACGTGCCGGAGGCGGTCGCCGGGCGGGCGATGGTGTGCCGGGAGCTGGAGATGTTCCCCGTGGAGTGCGTCGCCCGCGGCTACCTCACCGGTTCCGGTCTGGCCGAGTACCGCGCGGGCGGGGCGGTGTGCGGGATCCCACTGCCGGCCGGCCTGGTGGACGGCTCGCGCCTGCCGGAGCCGATCTTCACCCCCGCCACGAAGGCCGAGCTGGGCGAGCACGACGAGAACGTCTCCTTCGACCACGTCGTCGGCGAGATCGGTGCGGACGCCGCGGCGCAGCTGCGCGAGCTGACCCTGGCGGTGTACGCGCGCGCCGAGTCGATCGCCCGCGAGCGCGGCGTCGTGCTGGCCGACACGAAGCTGGAGTTCGGTCGCGCGGACGGGCGCACCGTCCTGGGGGACGAGGTCCTCACCCCGGACTCCTCCCGGTTCTGGCCGGCGGAGGAGTGGGAACCGGGCCGGGCGCAGCCCAGCTTCGACAAGCAGTTCGTGCGCGACTGGCTGACCTCGCCGGCCTCCGGGTGGGACCGCACCGGCGGTGCGCCGCCCCCGCCGCTGCCCGCGGAGGTCGTCGAGCGCACCCGGGCGCGGTACGTGGAGGCGTACGAGCGGCTGACCGGGGAGCCCTTCGGGGGCTGAAGGCCCGCCCCGCTCCCGCCGCGGCGGGAGCGGGACGGCGTCGCCCCCCGTGCCGGCGTCAGCCGAGGGTGGCGAGCAGGTCCTGGCAGGCCTTCTCGCACGCCCGGCACGCCTCGGCGCACACGCGGCAGTGCTCGTGCATGGACGCGTGCTGCCCGCACTCGTCGCCGCACGCCTTGCAGGCGGCGGCGCAGGCCTGCAGCACGGCGCGGGTGAGGTTCGCGTCGTAGCCGGTGTGGCGCGAGAGCACGCGGCCGGTGGTGTCGCACACGTCCGCGCAGTCGGTGTTGGTGCGGATGCACTTGGTCAGCTCGGCGACGCTGTCCTCGCTGAGGCAGGCGTCGGCGCAGGCGGTGCACGCCTGGGCGCAGCGGAAGCACTCCTCGATGCAGGCGATGAGCTTCTCGCGGTCCACGCCACCCAGGTCCTTCGGGTAGGTGCTGACCATGTCGCTGACGGTGCTCATGTCGTGCTCCTCTCCTCAGGACCGGCGCCGGTGCGCCCCGGTGGCCACCTCGGTGCAGCGCCGCTCCCGCCCCCGACATACCCGTACGGACGCTCGGATAACGCGTCCCGGCGCGCGGGTCCCGGCGCACCGGGTGAGGCTGCACGGGTGGTGCCGCCCCTGCCGCCGTCCGTGACCGCTCTGCCCGCCCGGGCCCGCCGCACCTTCCGCGAGCGGGTCTCCGGCGACCCGACGGGCGCGCCGGGGTGGGTGCGCGACATCGCCCTCGTGGGGGCCGGACCCGGGTGGTTCGAGCCCGGCGGGGTGGTGTGGCGGGTCCACGGCGACCTGTCCACCCTCGTCGGCGGGGTCGTGGCGCTGCTCGGGCAGGGGGCGCACCCGCTGGCGATGGCCGGCGTGCAGCGCCACTCCGACTACCGGCGCGACCCGTGGGGCCGGCTGGCGGGGACCGCGCGGTGGCTGGTGGTGTCCACGTTCGGCTCGGCGGAGCTGGCCGGGCGGGAGGCGGCGCGGGTGCGCGCGATGCACGCACGGGTGCGCGGCACCACCGGCGACGGGCGGGCGTACTCCGCCTCCGACCCGGACCTGCTGCGCTGGGTGCACCTCGTCTTCACCGACGCGTTCCTCGCCGCCCAGCGCGAGGTCGGCACCGACCGGCTGGAGCCGCGCTTCGGCCGGCGCTGGCCGGACGCGTACGTTCGCGAGTGGGCGCGCACCGCCCGCGCGCTGGGGTCGGCGGACCTGCCCGGCAGCGAGGCGGAGCTGGCCGAGGCGCTGGAGGCGTTCGCGCCCGCGCTGGAAGCGGTGCCGGAGCACCTGCTGCGGTTCCTCGCCTCCCCGCCCGGCCTGGGCCGCGCGGAGGGCGCCTTCTACTCCGGCCTGGCGGGGGCCGGTGCGCTGCTGCTGTCCCCGGTGGTCGCGCCCCTGGCGGGTGTGCCCGGACGGGCGGTGCGGGGCCCGCGCGAGCGGGCGCGCCTGGTGGCCGCGCGCACCCAGCTGCGCACGGCGCGGGCCCTGCTCGGCCCGCACAGCCCCTCCGAGGAGGCGGCCCGCCACCGCCTGGGGCTGGGGCCCCGCCCCGACTGGCTCTCCTGAGCCCACCCCCTGCGGTGATCTCGCGGGGGTGAGCGCTCGACCGTGCGGGACCACCGGGGGTGGAGGGGGCCGGCCGGGGGGAGGTGCCCGGCCGGGGGGCGGGCGCCGGCCGCTGGCACCCTGACCCGGTGGACGCACCCGGTGAGCACCCCCCGCAGCACCTCGGCTGGGGCCGGCACGTGCCGGCGGCCCTGGCGGCGCTCGCGCTGCTGCTCGGCCTGCAGCTGCTCGGCACCCTGCTCGTCGAGCTCACCGGCCTGCCCGTGCCGGGAGCCGTCGTCGGCCTCGTCGTGCTCCTCGCCGTCGGCGCCCGCCACCGCGGTCTCGTCGCCCGCGCCCAGCCCGCCGCGGACCCGCTGCTGCGGCACCTGCAGCTGCTGTTCATCCCCCCGGGCGTCGGGGCCCTCACCCAGCTGGACGCCCTCGCCGAGGACGCCGCACCCCTCGCGGTCGCCGTCGTCGGCTCCTTCGCCGCCGCCCTCGTCGTGGCCGGGCTGCTGCTGCAGGCGCTGCTGCACCGCCGCCCCGCCGCACCGGCCGCGTCGTGAACGCCGCCGTGAACGACGCCGTGAACGCCGTCGTCCACGCCCCCGGGTTCGGGCTGGCGCTGACCCTGGCCGCGTACCTGGGCGCCGACGCCCTGCACCGCCGCCTGGGCCGTCCCGCCCTGCTCGCCCCCGTCCTCGTCGCGATGATCGCCGTGAGCGTCGCCCTGGAGGTGCTCGGCATCGGCTACGACGAGTACCTCGCGTCCGTCTCCGTGCTCACCCTGCTGCTCGGCCCGGCCACCGTGGCGCTCGCCCTGCCGCTGCTGCGCTCCGGCGCCGCGCTGCTCGCCGACCGCGCCGCCGTCCTGGTCACCCTGCTGGTCACCGGGACCGTCAGCGTCGCCGTCACCGTCGGCTCCCTCGTCGCGTTCGGCGTCTCCGACGAGATCCTGCTCACCGCGCTGCCGCGCTCCGTCACCACGCCCGTCGCCGTCACCGTCGGCGCGACGATCGGGGCGAACACCACCCTGGCCGTCGTGCTCACCCTCGTCTCCGGGGTCCTGGGGGCGACCGTCGGGCCGTGGCTGCTGGACCGCGTCCGCGTCGACGACGGCCGGGCGCGGGGCTTCGCGATCGGCGCCGTCTCCCACGGCATCGGGACCGCGCGGGCGCTCGCGCACTCCCACGTCGCCGGCGGGTGGTCGAGCGCCGCGATGGTGCTGAACGCGCTGCTGATGACGGTGGTGCTGCCGGTCGTGGCGCGCGCGGCCACCGGCTGATCCCCGCCGCCGCTCAGCCCTCCTCCGCGGCCGCCTCCGGCACCCCGTCGGGCTGTCCCGGGGTCGACCGGGCGGCCTTGCCGGCGTAGAGGGCGGCGTCGGCGTCGGCGTAGAGGCCCTCCACCCCGCGGTCGGGCCGGTGGGCGGCGGTGCCGGTGGTGACGGTGACGTCCCAGCCGTCGACGGGCTGCTCCGCCACGACGTGCCGCAGGCGCTGCGCCAGGTGCTCGGCCGCCGGCAGGTCGGTGTCGGGCAGCAGGACGGCGAACTCGTCGCCCCCGGTGCGCGCGAGGAGGTCGGTGCGCCGCAGGGTGTCCTGCAGGCGGGCGGCGATCTCGGCCAGGACCGCGTCACCGGCCTGGTGCCCGGCGACGTCGTTGATCCGCTTGAAGGAGTCGACGTCGAGCAGCGTCAGCGCCAGGGGGGTGCCGTGCCGCTCGCTGCGGGCGGCCTCCTCCGCCAGGCGCTCCTGGAACCGCCGGCGGTTGGCGGCACCGGTCAGGGGGTCGGTGCGGGACTGCTCGTGCAGCCGGTCCGTCAGGTCCTGCAGCTGCGCCCGGGACTCCTCCAGCTGCCGGACGGTCATGCGCAGCGTCAGCTTCGTGGAGACCACGGCGGCCAGGTCCTCCAGCAGCAGCAGGTCGTCCTCGGACCACTGCCGGGGCACGAAGTCGGCCGCGCAGAAGGCGCCCAGGGTGTGCTCGCCGTGGCGCAGGGGGTACCCGGCGTAGGCGCCGGCCCCCATCTCCACCACGGCCGCGTGCTCGCGGTACGCGGGGTCGACGCGCGCGTCGAAGAGGACGACGGGGCCGTCCAGGTGGACCACCTGCGCGCACAGGGAGTGGCTCAGCGGGGTCGAGCGCAGCGACGCCCACGGCTCGGGCAGGCCCACCGCCGCCTGGACGACCTCCCGGTCGGCGGCGATGAAGGAGACCATCGCCACGGGGACGTGCAGGACGCGGGCGGCCATCCGCACCAGGCGCTGCAGCCCGTCGCTGTCCTCGGCGGCCCGCACCGCTCCACGGACCGCTGCGAGGCGTTCGACCTCCGCCAGCGGCCCCCTCGGCGACTCCGCGGACGGGGGCACCCGGTCATGCTCACCCGCCGCGGAGCCGCTGGCAACCCGCCCGCCGGCTCAGTCGGTCGCCGGCGGGACCTCGTCCGGCTCGTCTGTCAGGCCGAGCTCGCGGCGCTCGTGCTCGACGCGCATCTCCAGCTCGTCGTCGTTCGGCCGCGCCGGCATCTTGCCGTGCTCCTGCCGGTCCCGCGGCGCCGCGATCTCCGGGTCGATCACGTTCTCCAGGGTGGGTTCGTCGTTCTGCTGGCTCATGCCCCGACGCTAAGCACCGCGGCGCGGGCCCGCACCCGCAGCGGAGCTCGGTTCGCGCCACCCACCCGCCGCCGTGTGGTTGAAGCCTGCACGACGGGCTTCAGGTGGTGAGGCACCGGTGCCGATGCCGCGGGGGACGGGGCCGCGAGGGGCGGGCCGGAGGACGGACCCGACGGGAGGACCTGAGCGTGCGGGCTTGGTGGACGTGGCTGCTGGACGTGCAGCACCCCGACCTGGAGGTGCGCCGGCGCGGGCGCGTCCTCGTCCTGCTGTGCGCGACGACCGTCGCGGCCCTGCCCGCCATCGCCGTCGCGCTGGCGCTCACCGTGGAGCACTGGGGCCTGGCGTGGTGCATCCTCGCCGTCCTCGGCGCGACGTACACCGGCGCGCTGGCCGCAGCCCGGCGCGGTCGGCTGACGGTGGCCGTCTGCATCCTGCTCGTGGTGTTCCTCCTGGCCGTGCTCGCCGGGGCGCTGGTGCAGGGCAGGGCGGCCACCCACCCGCTGTTCATGCCGACGTTCGTCCTCATCGGCGGCCTCGTCCTGCGCCGCCGCGCGCTGCTGCCGGTGCTGGGGCTCGCGGCCGCGGCGACGTGGGCGATGCCGCTGGCCGTGGGCGGCCGCACCGACGGGGTCGGCTACCACGAGCTGCTCGCGTTCAGCGGCGTCGTCGCCGGCTACTCGGCGCTCGTCGCGATCGTCAACAACTCCGTGGTGGACCGCGCCTTCACCGAGGCCGACGCGGAGCGCCGCCGCGCGGAGGCCCTGGCCACCGCCCTGCAGGAGGCCAACACCGACCTGGAGCAGCGCGTGGCGGAACGCACCACCGCCCTCTCCGCCGCGCTGCAGCGCTACGAGGTGCTCGCCGAGCAGCTCGCCGAGCTCTCCACCCAGGACCACCTGACCGGCCTGCACAACCGCCGCCACCTCGACTCCGAGATCGACCGTCTCCAGCGCGACTTCCGGGACGGTGCCACCGCCTGCGAGGCGTCCGTCGCGGTCGCCGACCTGGACGACTTCAAGCGCGTCAACGACACCCACGGCCACCACGTCGGTGACGTCGTCCTCCAGCGCGCCGCCGAGGTGCTGCGCCACCACGCCGCTCCCGACGACGTGGTCGCCCGCACGGGCGGGGAGGAGTTCGTCGTCCTCATGCCCTCCACCGCGCACCCGCAGGCCCTGGAGCGCTGCGAGCGGGTGCGCCGCGGCGTGGCCGGGCTCCGCTTCGACGACGTCGTCCCCGGTCTGCGCGTCACCGTCAGCATCGGGCTGGCCAGCACCCCGGCCTGGCGGGAGGGCGACGACCTCGTCCACCGCGCCGACGCCCTGCTGTACGAGGCGAAGCGATCGGGCAAGGACCGCGTCGTCGCCGACGCCCCCCTGCCCGCCTGAGGAGGTTCTGCGAACCCTTCCGGGGCGGGGGGCGCCCCCGTATGCTGTGAGCGCTCACACAGCAGCCCGACGAGGAGCCGCATGACCCGCGCCCGCACGGCCCCCGACGACCGGACGGCGCGGGGCACGGACCGGGCACCGGCGATGAGCGACGTGGCTCAGGTCGCGGGGGTCTCGCACCAGACCGTCTCCCGCGTGCTCAACGGCCACCCGAACGTCCGGCCGGAGACCCGCGAACGGGTGCTGTCGGCCATCTCCCAGCTGGGGTACCGGCGCAACACCGCGGCCCGTGCGCTGGTGACCCGCCGCACGGGCGCCATCGGCGTCGTCACGGAGGACTCGCCGCTGTACGGGCCGACGATGACGCTCATCGCGCTGGAGAACGCCGCCCGCGGGCAGGGCGTCTACGTCTCCGTCGCGACCGTGACCCGCTGGGACGTGCCCGGGGTGCAGGCGTCGCTCGAGCACTTCCTGGACCAGGGGGTCGACGGGGTCGTCGTCATCGCCTCGCACGACGAGGCCGTGCGGGCGGTGCAGGACTACCGCAGCCGGGTGCCCGTGGTGATGGTGGGGCCCAGCGAGCTGGACGGCGGTGTCCGCACCGTGGCCGTGAACCAGTACGCCGGTGCGCGGTTGGCCACGCGCCACCTCATCGAGCACGGGCACACCGACATCGTCCACGTCAGCGGCCCGCCGGTGTGGCTGGACGCCCGCGCCCGCGCGCGCGGCTGGCGCGACGCGATGCTCCAGTCGGGCCTGGAGCCGGGGGAGCCGCTCGCGGGGGACTGGACGGCCTCGACCGGTTTCCGCATCGGCAAGGAGCTCATCGAGCGCTCGGCGGCCCGGCCGCTGCCCACGGCCGTCTTCGCCGCCAACGACCAGCTGGCGCTGGGGCTGCTGCACGCCTTCGCCGAGTCGGGCGTGTCCGTGCCGCGGGAGGTCTCGGTGGTCGGCTTCGACGACGTGGAGGGGTCGGCGCACTTCTTCCCGCCGCTGACCACGGTGACCCCGGACTGGGCGGCGCTGGGCCGGCGCTGCCTGGAGCAGATGGTCGCGGCACTGGACGGCGGGACCGGTGAGCCGGTGCTGGTGCGCACGGGGCTGACGGTGCGGGCCTCCTCCGGTCCCGTCCGCAGGTGAGCGCTCACAAGCACAGGGCGCCGTGACCCCGCTGTGACTGGGTTTTGCTTGACCTGGCCGTTGTGAGCGCTCACAATCGAGTCCAGCCTGACGAAGCAGTCGGCTCGACTCGAGGAGGAGTTCATGTCCCGATCCCCGTTCCCCCGCAGCAGGTTCCTCGCTGCCCTCGGCACCGCCGCGCTGTTCGGCCTGGCGGCCTGCGGCAGCGGTGGGAGCGCTGCCAGCACCAGCGGGGACGACCTGCTCCGCGTGGGCTTCTCGCAGCTGGGGGCGGAGAGCGGCTGGCGCACGGCCAACACCGAGTCGGTCAAGGCGAGCCTGACCGAGGAAGCCGGCTTCGACCTGAACTTCGTCGACGCCCAGCAGAAGCAGGAGAACCAGATCAAGGCCCTGCGCGACTTCGTCGCCCAGGACGTGGACGTCATCGCCTTCTCCCCGGTCATCGAGACCGGGTGGGACGAGGTCCTGCAGGAGATCAAGGACGCCGGCATCCCCGTCGTCCTCGTCGACCGCACGGTGGAGACGACCGTCGAGGACCCGTACGTCACCTGGATCGGCGCCGACTTCGAGCAGGAGGGGACCACCGCCGGCGAGTGGGTGAAGGAGAACGCCCCCGACGCGAAGGTCTTCGAGCTCCAGGGCACCCTCGGCTCCGGCGCCCAGGTCGACCGGGAGGAGGGTTTCAACGCGGTCGTCGGCGACCAGGTCATCGGCAAGGCCAGCGGCAACTTCACCCGCGCCGAGGGCAAGACCGCCGTGGAGGCGGCCCTGCAGGCCTACCCCGAGACCGACCTCATCTTCAGCCACAACGACGACATGGGTCTGGGAGCGATCGAGGCCATCGAGGCGGCCGGCAAGAAGCCGGGTGAGGACATCAAGATCGTCACGGTCGACGGCGTGCGCGACGGGCTGCAGGCCCTCGTGGATAAGAAGTTCAACTACGTCGTCGAGTGCAACCCCGTCTTCGGCGACCAGCTCGCCGAGCTGATCGAGGACGTGGCCGCCGGCGAGGAGGTCCCGAAGGAGACCATCGTCGTCGACCAGGCGTTCGACCAGACGATCACGCAGGCCGACGTGGACGCCCGTCCCTACTGACCCACCCGCCACCGACCCCTCGTGCCCCGGGGCGGCGCGGCCGACCCCCCTCGTCGACCGCGCCGCCCCGGTCCCGCCCCTGCCGCCCCGGGCCCGACCGGGCCGGAGTCCCCAGAGAGGACGCTGATGTCCGATACGCCCCCGAGAGCCGGCGACGCCGTCGTCCGCATGACCGGCATCACGATCACCTTCCCCGGGGTCAAGGCGCTCGACGGCGTCGACCTCGTGCTGCGGCGCGGCGAGGTGCACGCCCTCATGGGCGAGAACGGCGCGGGGAAGTCCACCCTCATCAAGGCTCTCACCGGCGTGAACCGCGTCGACCACGGCGGCATCGCCGTCGAGGGGCGTGAACTGCGCTTCACCGATCCGAGCCAAGCGCAGGCCGCCGGGATCAGCACCGTGTACCAGGAGGTGAACCTCTGCACGAACCTCACGGTGGCCGAGAACGTCATGCTCGGGCACGAGGTCCGCCGTGGGCCGTTCATCGACTGGCGCGCCACGCGACGCGAGGCCCGGCGCTACCTGCAGCGCCTCAACCTCGACATCGACCCCCGGTCCCAGCTCTCCGCGCACAGCATCGCCGTCCAGCAGTTGTGCGCCATCGCCCGCGCGCTCGTCGTCGACACCAAGGTCCTCGTCCTCGACGAGCCGACCTCGAGCCTGGACAAGGCCGAAGTGGCCGAGCTGTTCCGGGTCGTCCGGCAGTTGCGCGACTCCGGGGTGGCCATCCTGTTCGTCTCGCACTTCCTCGACCAGGTGTACGAGCTGTCCGACCGCATGACGGTGCTGCGCAACGGCCGCTTCGTCGGGGAGTTCAAGACGGCTCAGCTGCCGCGGCGTGAACTGATCTCCCACATGATCGGGCGGTCGGGCGAGGCGCTGGCCGGCATCGGGGAGCACGCTCGGACGTCCATCACCCGCCACTCCCCGCGCGAGACGCCTCTGCTGACGGGAATCGGGATCGGCCGGCGCGGTGGCGTGGAACCGTTCGACATCAGCCTCTACCCCGGGGAGATCGTCGGGTTCGCCGGGCTGCTCGGCTCCGGGCGGACGGAAGCGGTCCGCCTGCTCACCGGCGCTGACCGGCCCGACGAGGGGGCTCTGGAGATCCAGGGTTCCCCGGTGCGGCTGGCGACACCCCTCGCGGCGCTGCGCCGGCACATCGCCCTGTCGACCGAGGACCGCAAGAAGGAGGGCATCATCGGGGACCTCACGGTCCGCGAGAACATGGCCCTGGCGCTGCAGGCCAGCCGGGGGACGTGGCGCCGCATCCCCAAGCGCGAGCTCGACGAGATCGTGCAGAAGTACCTCGTCGCCCTGAACATCAACCCGCCGAACCCGAACGCGCTCATCCGCAACCTGTCCGGCGGCAACCAGCAGAAGGTGCTCCTCGCCCGTTGGCTCGCCACCTCCCCGCGCCTGCTCGTCCTGGACGAGCCGACGCGCGGTATCGACATCGGCGCCAAGACCGAGATCCAGCGGCTGGTCGCCGAGCTCGCCGCCGACGGCATGTCCGTGGTCTTCATCTCCTCCGAGCTGGAGGAGGTCCTCCGGCTGAGCCAGCGCATCGTCATCATGCGCGACCGGCACAAGATCGACGAGATCGCCAACGACGGGTCGCTCAGCACCGACGACGTCCTCGAAACCATCGCGAACACCGGGGTGAAGGCCTCATGACCAGCACGACCACCCAGTCCGGGACGCCGCGCCCACCCGGCGCGTCCGGCCGGCCCGCGGCGCTGCTCCAGCGCGTCTCGCAGCACGGCGTCCTCTGGCCCGTCCTGGCCCTCGTCGTCCTCCTGCTCGCCTGCGGACTGAAGAGCCCGGGCTTCCTCGAGGTCGTGGTGCGCGACGGCAACCTCTACGGGCAGCTCATCGACCTCCTGCGCAACAGCGCCACACCGCTGCTGCTGGCGCTGGGCATGTGCCTGGTCATCGCCACCGGCGGCATCGACCTGTCGGTCGGCGCCGTCATGGCGATCTCGCTGGCCGTCTCCCTGACGTACCTCGACGGTGCCGCCGACCCCACCAGTCCCGCCACGGTCGTCACCGCGGTGCTGCTGGGACTGGCCCTGGGTGTGGTGATCGGTGCCTTCAACGGCTTCGTGGTCACCGCCCTGGGGATCCAGCCGTTCATCGCGACGATGATCCTCATGGTGGCCGGTCGAGGCATCGCCATGCTCATCACCCAGGGGCAGATCACCACCGTCACCAGCGCACCGTTCAAGTCCCTCGGTTCCGGGTTCGTCCTGGGCGTCCCCATGCCGGTGGTCATCGCGGCAGTCGTCTTCGTCGTCCTCGTCCTCCTCGTGCGGCGCACCGCGCTGGGGATGTTCCTGGAGTCGATCGGCGTCAACGGCGAGGCCAGTCGGCTCGCGGGAGTCAAGGCGCGCAGCACCACCTGGACGGTCTACGTCCTCGCCGGCGTCCTGGCGGCCCTGGCGGGCATCGTCTACGGCGCCCCGACCATGGCGGCCGACGCCAACAACATCGGCCTGCTCAAGGAGCTCGACGCCATCATGGTCGTCGTCCTGGGCGGTACCCGCCTGGACGGCGGACGCTTCCACCTCGGTGGCCTCGTCGTGGGTGCGTTGCTGCTGTCGACCCTGGAACGGGCGGTCATCATCTTCGAGCTGCCCAGCCAGACGACCCCGCTGTTCAAGGCCGTCGTCCTCATCGCCGTCTGCGTGGCGGCGTCCCCGTACCTGCGCTCGCGCCTGCGGACCCCGCGTCCGCGGGCCCGGGTCGCCAAGCCCGTGGAGGTGGCCGCGTGAGCACCCGGATCTCCCCACCGGCGCCGGCCGGCGCCCCCGTGAAGCAGCGCACCGACGGTGTGCGCGGACTGGTGGACCGCGTCGACCGCCGCTTCCTGCCCGTCGTCGGCACGGTCCTGACCCTCGTCGTCATGCTGGGGGTCGGCCAGCAGCGCTACAGCACGTCGCGCGTCGACTTCATCAGCATGCGGATGTTCTCCAACCTGCTGCTGGACAACTCCTACCTGCTCGTCCTCGCGGTCGGCATGACGTTCGTCGTCCTCACCGGCGGCATCGACCTGTCGGTCGGGGCGGTGGTGGCCCTCGTCGGCCTGGTCACGGCCAAGCTGTTCACCGCCGGGGCGCCGATGCCCGTGGTGCTCGTCCTGGGGGTCCTCATCGGGACGCTGTGCGGGCTCCTCATCGGCGTGATGGTCCAGGTGTTCGACATCCAGCCGTTCATCGCATCCCTGGCGGTGATGTTCCTCGCCCGCGGCCTGGCCAACGTGGTCAGCACGAGCTCCCTGGCGATCGACGACCCGGGTTTCTCCGCCCTGGCGTCCTGGAGCATCAAGTTCGGCGAGGGCCGGGAGATGTGGCGCATCAACGCGAGCATGCTCACCGCCCTGGGTGTCCTGCTGGTCGCCTTCTACGTGCTGCACTACACCCGCTTCGGCCGCACCGTGTACGGCCTGGGAGCCGGCGACCGCGGCACGGCGGTGGCGCTCATGGGCCTGCAGCCCGACCGCACCCGCGTGTGGGTGTACGTCATCTCAGGCACCTGCGCGGGCATCGCCGGGATCCTCTTCGCCCTCTACACCAAGTCCGGGTTCAACCTCACCGGCATCGGCATGGAGCTCGACGCCATCGCCGCGGTGGTCATCGGCGGCACGCTGCTGTCCGGCGGTGCCGGCTTCGTCCTGGGCACCGGCGCCGGCGTGCTGGTCTACGGGCTCATCCAGGTCCTCATCGCCCGCGAGGGCCTGGACTCCTGGTGGACCCGCGTCTTCATCGGCGCCGTCCTGCTGGCCTTCGTGGTCCTGCAGCGGGTCATCGCCGTGCGGCGCCGCTAGCGCCGCCGTCGCGGCGGAGCGGGCGGCGGTGCCGTGCTGGAGCGCACGACCAGCTCCGGCGGCGGCACCGCCGCCCGCGCCTCGAGGCCGCCGATCGCCGCCTCCAGGGCGTGCACCGCGCGCCGCCCCACCGCCCGCAGGTCCTGGCGCACCGTCGTGAGCGGCGGGACGAGGTAGGCGGCCAGCGGGATGTCGTCGAAGCCGACGAGGCTGACGTCCGCGGGCACGCGCAGACCCGCCTCGGCCAGCGCCCGCAGGACACCCACGGCCATCTCGTCGTTGGCCGCGAAGACCGCCGTGGCCTCCCCGGCCGCGGCGATCCGCTGCCCCGCGCGGTACCCGCTGGCCACCGACCAGTCCCCGGCCACCGGTTCCGCCGGGCGCAACCCCGCCTCCGCCATCGCGGAACGCCAGCCCGCCTCCCGCGCGCGGGCCTCCACCCAGTTCTCGGGGCCGGCGACGTGGGCCACCTCCGCGTGCCCGAGGTCCAGCAGGTGGCGCACCGCGGTGCGCGCCGCCTCGAACTGCGCGGAGGCCGTCGCGCGCCGGTCGGTCGCCGCGTCGCCCACGACCACGACGAAGGGCACGCCGACGTCCTGGTTGCGGGCCAGTTCCAGCGCCTCGTCGAAACCCGCGATCATGATGACGCCCTCGACGTGCTGAGCGAGCAGGTGCTCCACGGCGTCGGTGAGCTCGCTGCGCGAGACCGTCTCCAGGCTGACGGAGCTGACCGAGTACCCCGCCCTGCGCGCGGCGCTCTCCACGCTGCGGTGGACCGTTCCCGGGCCCCACAGGCCCCCTTCGGTGCCGATGACGCCGATCGTGGCCGAGCGGGTGGTGGCCAGCGCGCGCGCCGCCTTGTTGGGCCGGTACCCGAGCTGCCGGATCGCCTCCTCCACGCGCTGCCGCGTGGCGGGGCTGATGCTGCCCTGGTCGTTGACCACCCGGGACACCGTCTGACTGGAGACCCCGGCGAGGCGGGCCACGTCAGCCATGATCGCCGGCCGGCGGGCCCGCCCGGCCGCACCGGCGCGGGCAGCGCCGGAACGCCCCCGGAGATCCTCGTCCGCCACGGGCGCGAGGCTACCTCCGGGCGCGCAGCCGCCCCGGCGGCGGGGCGTGGCGGACGTTCCCCGCTCTCGCGCGGTGCGCCCGGTCAGCGCTCACAACGCTCGCTCCCGGCGCGCCGCGAAACTCCCCGTCATGAGTTGACCACGGTGCGTTCCGCGTCCTATGTTCGCGCTCACAACGGATCGGGCACCGCAGCCCGGACCACGCCCGCGGCCCCTCCGCGAGCATCCTCCCCCTGGTGCCGGGAGCACCGCCGTCCCGCGTCACCCCCGAGATGTCGAGGAGGACATCCATGCCCGCACGACGAACCCTCGCCACGGTCGCGGCCACCGCGCTGCTGGCCGCGCCCCTGTGTTCCGCGGCCCCCGCGCTCGCCCGACCGGCACCCGCGCCCGAGTACACGATCACCGTCGACCCGTCGAAGCGCGGGCCCGCGATCGACGACACCATGTACGGCGTCTTCTTCGAGGACATCAACTACGCCGCCGACGGCGGGCTGTACGCCGAGCTCGTGCGCAACCGCTCCTTCGAGTTCCTCCCCGTCGACCGCGCCGGCTTCAACGGGATGACCGCGTGGGAGCCCACCGCGACCGGCGGCGGTGCCGGCACGGCCACGACCGTGAACGACGACGCCCGGCTCGGTGAGCGCAACCGCACCTACCTCGAACTCGACCTGGCCAACCCCGGGGGCGGCTGGTACGGCGTCACCAACTCCGGCTTCAACGAGGGCGTCGCACTGCAGGCGGGCGCGCGGTACGACTTCTCCGTCTGGGCCCGCGCGGACGCTCCCGCCGGGACGCCCCTGTCCGTGACCCTGCGCGGCACGGGCGGCGAACTCCTGGCCGACCCGCTGAGCCTGCAGGTGACCGGCGACGGCTGGGTGAAGCACACCGGCACGCTCACCGCGAAGAGCACGACCGACGCGGGACGCCTGCAGGTCCTCGCCGGCGGCACGGGCACCGTGCGCCTAGACATGGTCTCCCTCTTCCCGGAGGACACTTTCAAGGGCCGCGCCAACGGCCTGCGCAAGGACCTCGCCGAGAAGATCGAGGCGCTCGACCCCGGGTTCGTGCGCTTCCCCGGCGGCTGCATCGTCAACGTCAACAGCATGGAGGGCTACGACGCGGCGTCCGGCTGGCAGCGAGCCCGCTCCTACCAGTGGAAGGACACCGTCGGACCGGTCGAGCAGCGGGCGACGAACTCCAACTTCTGGGGCTACAACCAGTCGTACGGCTTGGGCTACTTCGAGTACTTCCAGTTCGCGGAGGACATCGGTGCCATGCCGTTGCCCGTCGTGCCGGCCCTGCTCACCGGCTGCGGCCAGAACCGCGCCACGAACGACCCCGCGCTGCTGCAGCGCCACATCCAGGACACCCTGGACCTCATCGAGTTCGCCAACGGCCCGGTCACCTCCACCTGGGGCAAGCTGCGCGCCGAGATGGGGCATCCCGAGCCGTTCGGCCTGACCCACCTCGGCGTCGGCAACGAGGAGAACCTCCCCGACGAGTACGCGGTGAACTTCGTGAAGTTCCGCGACGCCATCAAGGCGAAGCACCCGGACATCACCGTCATCGCCAACTCCGGGCCCGACGACCAGGGCGCGGTCTTCGACCGGCACTGGGAGCACAACCGCGCCAACGACGTCGACATGGTCGACGAACACTACTACAACAGCCCTTCCTGGTTCCTGCAGAACAACGACCGCTACGACTCCTACGACCGCAGCGGTCCGAAGGTCTTCCTCGGCGAGTACGCCTCGCTGGACAACAAGCTGGCCAACTCCCTGGCCGAGGCCGCCTACATGACGGGCCTGGAGCGCAACGCCGACGTCGTGAAGATGGCCTCCTACGCGCCGCTGCTGGCGAACGTCGACAACGTCCAGTGGAAGCCGGACATGATCTGGTTCGACAACGACGAGTCGTGGGGGTCGACCTCCTACCAGGTCCAGAAGCTCTTCATGAACAACGTCGGCGACCACGTGGTGCCGAGCCGTTCGACCGGGAAGGTGGCGCAGGTCAAGCCCATCACCGGCGCCGTCGGCCTCTCCACCTGGTCCACGTCCGCGATGTACGACGACGTGGAGGTCACCTCCCCCGACGGGGAGGTCCTGTTCGGTGACGACTTCTCCGACGGTAACGCCGACGGGTGGACCCCCCTGGCGAACCGCGGCAGCTGGTCGGTGACCGACGGGGCGTACGCCCAGTCCGACGTGACCGCGAACGACACGCTCGTCAAGGGCCCCGACATCACGGCGACCGACTACGACATCTCCCTGAAGGCCACCAAGACCGCTGGCTCAGAGGGCTTCCTCGTCGCCTTCGGCGTCAAGGGCAGCGACGACTACTACTGGTGGAACCTCGGCGGGTGGAACAACACCCGCACCGTCGTGGAGAAGGCCACGGGTGGCGCCAAGGAGACGATCTTCGCCGAGGAGGGCCACTCCCTCGAGACGGGCCGCACCTACGACCTCAAGATCTCCGTGCGCGGCGCGAAGGTGGACCTCTACCTCGACGGCGAGCTCTTCGGCAGCTTCGCGGACGACGCCGTGACCGAGCCCTTCGCGCAGGTCGTCACGAAGGACGAGGCCACCGGTGACCTCCTCGTCAAGGTCGTCAACGCCCAGGACGTCCCCGCCGTGACGAGGATCGACCTCGGCGGGGCCCGGGTGAAGTCGAAGGCGCTCATGACCGTGATCAGCGGTGACCCGCAGGCGCAGAACACGCGCTCGGCGGAACCCGTCAAGCCCGTGACGTCCACGATCAAGGGCGTCTCGTCGGAGTTCACCCGGACCTTCCCGGCCAACTCCGTCACCGTCCTGCGCATCGCCACGAAGCAGGAGAACGGCAGGTGACCCTCGACGTCAGTCGCCGCTCGGTCCTCGCCGGTGGTCTCGCTGCGGCAGCGTGCGGTGCGGTCGGCTCCACCTCCGCCGCCGCGTCCCCCGGGGGGCCGCCGGCCGATGCGCAGGTCTACGGCGTGACCACGCCGGACCTGCTCATCGAGCAGCGGGCCGACCCCTTCATCACCCGGCCCGTGGACGGGACGTACTACTTCACCGGGTCCGTCCCCGAGTACGACCGCCTCGTCGTGCGCGGTGCACCCACGATCGCCGGTCTGCGCACCGCTCAGGAGAGCGTCGTGTGGCGCCGGCCCACCTCGGGCCGGACGGGTGGGCACATCTGGGCTCCCGAGCTGCACCGCATCGACGGCCGCTGGTACTTGTACTTCGCCGCGGGGGACGCGGACGACGTCTTCAACATCCGCATGTACGTCCTGGAGTCCTCCCTCGCCGATCCGCGCGACCCGGCGGGCTGGGGCACGCCCCGGGAGTTCACCACGCCGTGGGGCTCCTTCAAGCTCGACGCGACGACGTTCGAGCACGGTGGCCGTCGGTACTACGTCTGGGCCCAGGCCGAGCCGGAGCTCGCGGTGAACACCAGCCTGTACATCGCGGAGATGGCCTCCCCCTTCGCGCTGAAGGGCGCGCCGGCGCGCATCTCCACGCCCACGCTGCCCTGGGAGGTGCGCGGCTTCAAGGTCAACGAGGGACCGGCCGTCCTCGTGCGCAACGGCCGCGTCTTCATGACGTTCTCCGCCAGCGCGACCGACGACCGGTACTGCACGGGGCTGCTCACCGCCGACGCGGACGCGGACCTGCTGGACATGGCGTCGTGGGTCAAGAACCCCGAGCCGGTCTTGGAGACCGACGTGCGGACGGGGCGCTACGGGCCGGGGCACAACTCGTTCACCGTCGCCGAGGACGGCGTGACGGACGTCCTCGTGTACCACGCCCGCGACTACGCCGGCTACCTCGGCAGCGACCCGCTGTACGACCCGAACCGGCACGCGCGGGTGCAGAAGCTGTACTGGAACGCCGACGGGACCCCGGCGTTCGGCGTCCCGGTGGGTGACGGCGGCCCGATCGTGCGGCTGTCCCCGGGGGACGCGTCCTCCTCGTTCGTCCGGCACGCCGACTTCGCCGTGCGCGTCGACCGGGACGTGCGGGAGGTGGCCGACAGCTGGTTCCGGTTCGTCCCCGGCCTCGCCGGGGAGGGCACCGAGTCCCTGCAGTCGGTGAACTTCCCCGGCCGGTACGTGGTCGTCACCGGTGCGGACGTGCGGCTCGAGCCGGTGCTGGCCGGCAGCGCGACCGCGGTCGCGGCGAGCTTCCGGCGCCGGCCGAGGGGCGGGGCGGTGTCGCTCGAGCTCGCGGGCGCGCCGGGCACCTTCCTGCGTCACGACAGGGGCCGGCTGACCGCCGCCCGCGGGCAGGGCGCTCGGAGCGCCTTCCGCCTGCGCTGACCGGGCCGCGGTGGGCGGGTGCTCGTGCACCCGCCCACCGTCGCTCGGCCCCCGCCCGCGTCACGAGCGGCCCGCGGCGCGGGTGTGCTCGAAGATCAGGCTGGTCTCGGTGAGGGCGACGTCCTGGTCGCGGGAGAGGTGCTCGGCGACGAACTCGCGCAGGGCGGCGGTGCTGGCGACCGCCACGTGCAGCAGGTAGTCGTTCGCGCCCGCCACGAAGTACACGTCGAGGACCTCCGGCTGGCGGCGCAGGCGCGCCACGAACGGGCCCATGCTGCCGCGGGCGTGCGCGGCGAGCTTCACCGCGATCATCGCCTGCAGGTGCAGCCCGAGCGCCTCGGGGTCCACGTCGGCGTGGAAGCCGCGGATCACCCCGGAGGCGCGCAGGGCCCGGACCCGCAGCAGGCAGGTGGACGGCGCGATCCCCACCCGCTGGGCCAGGGCGGCGTTGGTGATCCGCGCGTCCTCGGCCAGGACGTGCAGGATCGCGCGGTCCACGGCGTCCACGGCCGGCCGAACGTTCTTCGGGCCGGGAGCCCGGGGAGCCCCGGGTGCTGCACGATCGTCAGCCACGGCACGACGCTACCGAACGATCGCCGGAGCCGTTGCCGTCCCGGCGCGGCATCTTCATCCTGAGCGGGACACCGTCGTCCCGATCAGGAGGCCAGGATGCGCATCGGCGTTCCCCGCGAGGTGAAGAACCGCGAGCACCGCGTGGCGCTGACGCCCGCGGGCGTGCACGAGCTGGTCGGCCACGGCCACGAGGTGCTCGTCGAGGCCGGTGCCGGGGAGGGCAGCTCCCTGCCGGACGCCGACTACGAGGCCGCCGGCGCGAAGGTGCTCGCCGACGTCGACGAGGTGTGGGGCCAGGCCGAGCTGCTGCTGAAGGTCAAGGAACCGATCGCCTCCGAGCACCACCGCCTGCGCGGCGACCAGGTGCTGTTCACCTACCTGCACCTGGCCGCCTCGCGCGAGTGCACCGACGCGCTGCTGGCCGCCGGCACCACCGCGATCGCCTACGAGACCGTCCAGCTGCCCGACCGCTCCCTGCCGCTGCTGGCGCCGATGAGCGAGGTCGCCGGCCGGCTCGCCCCCCAGGTCGGCGCCTACCACCTGATGAGCGCGAACTCCACCACGAGCGGCGGGACCGGCGGCGGGCGCGGGGTCCTGATGGGCGGGGTGCCCGGCGTGCGGGGCGCGGACGTCGTCGTGATCGGCGCGGGGGTGTCCGGGCAGAACGCCGCGCGGATCGCCCTGGGCATGGGGGCCGAGGTCACCGTCCTGGACCTGTCGACCCCCAAGCTGCGCGAGGTCGACGCCCGCTTCGGCGGGGCGGTGCGCACCATCACCTCCAACGCCTTCGAGCTGGCCCGCGCCGTGCGCAGCGCCGACCTGGTCATCGGTGCGGTCCTGGTGCCCGGGGCCCGCGCCCCCAAGCTGGTGAGCGACGACCTCGTCGCGCAGATGCGCCCCGGGTCGGTGCTGGTGGACATCGCCGTCGACCAGGGCGGCTGCTTCGAGTCCACCCGGCCCACCACCCACGACGACCCCACGTTCGCCGTGCACGGCTCCGTCTTCTACTGCGTGGCGAACATGCCCGGTGCCGTGCCGCACACCTCCACGTACGCGCTGACGAACGCGACCCTGCCGTACGTGGTGCGCCTGGCCGACGCCGGCTGGCGCGAGGCCCTGACGGCCGACGACGCCCTGGCGCACGGGCTGTCCACGCACGCCGGGCAGCTGACCAGCGCCGAGGTCGGGCGGGCCCACGACCTGCCGGCCGTCCCGGTCGCCGAGGTGCTGCGGGCCTGACCGGCGCCGCCGGCCCGCTCCACGGGCGGTCAAGTCGGTGCCCGCGGGCGCCGATGCAGCGGCGTGCGACCCACCGGAGCCCACCTGCCCTCGCGCCTGCTGCTCGCGGCGGGAGCGGTGGCGGCCCTGGTGTGCCTGGTGCTCCCGCTGGGGACGCTCCGCGACGTCGTGTACGCGCTCGTCTGCTGGGGCAGCCTCGCGGCCCTGGCGGTCGGCGTGCGCCGCAACCGGCCGCACGACCCCGCGGCGTGGTGGCTCGTGGCCGCCGGCGTGGCGTGCTGGGCGCTGGGCGACCTGACGTGGGACGTCGTCGAGGACGTGCTCCACGGCGATCCCTTCCCCTCCGTCGCCGACGTCCCCTACCTGCTCGCCTACCCGCTGCTGGCGGCGGGGCTGTGGCGCTTCGTGCGCGCCCGCGCCGACGGGCGCGACCGCGACGGCCTCATCGACAGCGCCATCTTCACCGTCGGCGTCGGCCTGCTCATGTGGGTCTTCCTGGTGCAGCCCGCGCTCGGCGACGTCGAGGCGACACCGCTGGCACGGGTGGTGGCCGCCGCCTACCCGGTGGGTGACGTGCTGCTGCTGGCGGTGCTGGTGCGGCTGCTCACCACGGGCGGCGCGCGCACCGCCGCGTTCGGCCTGCTGGCGGCCGGGGGCGCGCTCAGCCTGCTGGCGGACTGCGCCTTCCAGCTGCTCTCCCTGAACGGCGGGGACGGCGCCCGCGTCCTCGACGGGGCGTGGCTGATCGCGTACACCTGCTACGCCGCGGCCGCCCTGCACCCCTCGATGCGGCGGATGACCGACCCGCAGCCCCGCACCGGCGTCGCCGTCGGCCGCGCCCGGCTGGTGGCGCTGACCGCCGCCAGCCTGCTGTCCCCGGCCACCCAGGTGCTCCAGCTGGCCCTGGGGCTGCGGCTGACCGGCTGGGCCGTGGCGCTCAGCTCGGTGGCGCTGTTCCTGCTCGTCGTCTGGCGCATGTCCGGGCTCGTCACCCACCTGCAGCAGCAGGCCGTGCAGCTCGCGGCCCTGGCCCGCACCGACGCCCTGACCGGGCTGGCCAACCGGCGCAGCGGCGACGCGGAGCTGGCGCGGATGCAGGCGCGGGCGCGGCAGGACGGCACCCCCCTCAGCCTGGCGGTGCTGGACCTGGACCGCTTCAAGGTCTTCAACGACACCTTCGGCCACCAGGCCGGCGACCGGCTGCTCACCGAGGCGGCGGCGGCGTGGAAGCGCCGGCTGCGCGGCAGCGGGGCGGTGCTGGTGCGCTGGGGCGGGGAGGAGTTCACCGTCCTGCTGCCCGGGCACGACCTGGAGAGCGCCGCGGCGCTCGTCGAGCAGCTGAACGCGGTCACCCCCGCCGGGCAGACCTTCTCCGCGGGCGTGGCGCGCTGGGACGGCGCCGAGGGCCCCGCCGAGCTGACGGCCCGCGCCGACCGGGCGCTGTACCGGGCCAAGTCCGCCGGGCGCTCGCGCGTCCTGACCGACGCGGCACCTCCCGGGCCGCGGCCGCCGGACCCGGTGGTCCCCACCGCCACGGCGTGAGGCGCCCGCGCCTTCAACCGGCGCGCATCTCCTCCACCAGGGAGTCCACGACGTCCACCAGCGGCGCCTGCGACCCGGCCGCGCGCGCCGCCTCGAACGCCGCGCGCTGGCGCTGGTAGCTGGCGCCGACGCGCGGGACCTCCGCCACCAGGCGCAGCTCCTCCTCGCACCGCAACCGGCGCGCCACCGGCTCCAGCCGGGTCAGCCAGTCGTCCAGGTCGTCGGTGACGAGGCGCTCGCGGCCGGCGGCGTCCACGATGATCTCGGCGTCCAGGCCGTAGCGGGCCGAGCGCCACTTGTTCTCCTGCACGTGCCACGGCGGCAGCGTCGGCAGTTCCCGGCCCGCCTCCAGCTCGCCGTCCAGGTGCACGACCAGGCAGTGCACGAGCGCCGTCAGCGCCCGCAGCTCCCGCAGGGTGGGGGTGCCGTCGCACACCCGAACCTCGATGGTGCCCAGCTTCGGGGAGGGGCGGACGTCCCAGCGCACGTCGGAGAGGCCGTCGATGACGCCGGTGACGAGCATGTCGTCCACGTACCCCTCGAACTGCGCCCAGGTGGCGAACTGGAACGGCAGCCCGGCCGTGGGCAGCTGCTGGAACATCTGCGAGCGGTTGCTGGCGAAACCCGTGTCGTGCCCGGCCCAGTACGGGGAGGACGCCGACAGGGCCTGCAGGTGCGGGTAGTGGTTCAGCAGGGAGTTCAGGATCGGCAGGACCTTGTGCACCGAGTCCACCCCGACGTGCACGTGCACGCCCCAGATGAGCAGCTGCCGCCCCCACCACTGGGTGCGCTCCAGCAGTTCCGCGTAGCGCGGGTCGTCGGAGACGAGCTGGTTGTCGAACACGCCGAACGGGTGCGTCCCGGCGCACATCACGTCCAGGCCCATCGCGTCGGTGACGCGCCGGATCTCCGCCAGCGACGTCGTGAGGTCCTCGGTGGCCTCGGCGACGGTGTCGCACACCCCGGTGACGAGCTCCAGGGTGTTGCGCAACAGTTCCTTGGTGACCCGCGGGCCGTTCGCGTGCTCGGGCAGCTGGACCGCGGTCATCACCTCCGCGGCGGAGGAGGACAGGTCGCGCGTGCGGCGGTCGACGAGCACCACCTCCCACTCCACGCCCAGCGTGGGGCGCGGGGAGGCGTTGAACTCGATCGGTGTCGCCCTGCCCACCGATCGATCACACCACAACGGCCCGTGGTGCGCGCGCCGCCGCCTGCGTACCGTCCGGGGCGTGGACACACGTGAGCGGGACACGGACGTCGTCGTCGTCGGGGCGGGGGCGGTGGGGGAGAACGTCGCCGACCGGGCCGGCCGGGCGGGCCTGGAGGTCGTCGTCGTCGAGGACGAACTGGTCGGCGGCGAGTGCTCCTACTGGGCGTGCATGCCCAGCAAGGCGCTGCTGCTGCCCGGGCACGCGCTGGCCGCCGCACGGCGGCTGCCGGGCGCCGCGGCGGCCGTGACCGGGCGGCTGGACACGGGTGCGGTGCTGGCGCGGCGCACGAGCTTCACCAGCGGCTGGGACGACTCCTCGCAGGTGCGGTGGCTGGACACCGCGGGGCTGGGCCTGCTGCGCGGCCGCGCCCGCCTGACCGGACCGCGCCGCGTGGAGGTCACCGGCGAGGACGGCACGACCGTCCTGATCGCCCGCCGCGCGGTCGTGCTGGCCACCGGCTCGGTGCCGGTGCTGCCGGACGTGCCGGGGCTGGCGGCGGCGAACCCGTGGACCAGCCGGGAGGCCACCAGCGCCGACGAGGTGCCCGGCCGGCTCGCGGTCGTCGGCGGCGGGACGGTCGCCGTGGAGCTGGCGCAGGCGTACGCGCGGCTGGGTTCGCGGGTGACGCTGCTGGTGCGCTCGGCGCTGCTGGGCAAGGAGGAGGACTTCGCCGGGGAACTCGTCGCGGACGCGCTGCGCGCCGACGGGGTGGACGTGCGCCTGGGCGTCTCCCCGGCCTCGGTGGAGCGCCCCGTCGCCGGCGGGGAGGTCACCGTCGCCCTGGACGACGGCTCCCGCGCGGTGGCGGACGAGCTGCTCGTGGCCACCGGCCGGCGCCCCGCCACCGAGGGGATCGGGCTGGAGTCGGTGGGCCTTCAGGACGGCGGCCGGCTGGACGTGGACGACACCGGTCTCGTCGCCGGCGTCGAGGGGGAGTGGCTGCACGCCGTGGGGGACGTCTCGGGGCGGGTGCAGCTGACCCACCAGGGCAAGTACGAGGCCCGGGCGGTGGGGGACGCGATCGCCGCCCGCGCCCGCGGCGAGCTGGGGCGCGAGGCCCCCGCCTGGTCCCGGTACGCGGCCACCGCCACCGGCCCCGCCACCCCGCAGGTGACGTTCACCGACCCGGAGGTGGCCTCGGTGGGCCTGCGCTCCGGCGAGGCCCGGGAACGGGGCCTGGACGTGCGGGTCGTGGACTACGCGATCAGCGACGTCGCCGGCGCCTCGCTGCTCGCCGACGGGTACACCGGCAGGGCCCGCCTCGTCGTCGACGAGCGCCGCCACGTCGTGGTGGGGGCGACGTTCGTCGGCCAGGGCGTCGCGGAACTGCTGCACTCGGCGACCGTGGCGATCGTCGGGGAGGTGCCGCTGGAACGGCTGTGGCACGCGGTGCCCAGCTACCCCACCGTCAGCGAGGTGTGGTTGCGCCTGCTGGAGACCTACGGCCTCTGACCCCGCAGTCCTCCCGCCCGCTCCTCCTCCCCGCCCCACCCCGCGGTGATCAAGGAAGTTGCAACTTCCTTGATCACCGCGGGGTGGGGCGGGGAGGAGGAGCGGGCGGGAGGACTGCGGGGTCAGAGGCCGTAGGTCTCCAGCAGGCGCAACCACACCTCGCTGACGGTGGGGTAGCTGGGCACCGCGTGCCACAGCCGTTCCAGCGGCACCTCCCCGACGATCGCCACGGTC